>NZ_KV830616.1:0-20023 GCF_001836805.1 Staphylococcus sp. HMSC062A01 | reverse complement strand
GCCTACCAGGCAAGGATGACTAGGTTTGAAAAAACGCTTGACTCAAGCGCATTTTCAAACCAGTCAGCTACTGACAACATGATAAAGTAGGCTGAGACATTTTATTTTGTCCCAGCCTCTTAAACTGTATCAAATTTTCAATTTTAAAAGTTGTTTCACGCTTAATCAGCTTCTATTGAACGATTCATCTTCTCATTACGATCTATCATCTTGTCGAAGTAACCCTCATAACGTGTCCATTCATCTTCAGTGATTGGATCCATATTCAGATTACCACCTAAATCTTTAATAGCGTGTAATAATTGGAACATCACATCTTGGACTTTAATCTCTCGACCAAACAACGTTTCCAGTGATGCCATACATTCAGGTTGTATATCTGGATATTTAAATTTAGTTACTTCGCCTTTAAGTGCATGTTCATAGAAGACACGCATCATTTCCGCGCGTTCTGAACCTGATCCTTCAACACAAAGATATATTTGTACTGCAATGCCACCACGTACACGACGTTGTGAAATGCCGGCAAACTTTTTACCATCAATGCTTAAATCAAATTTTCCTGGGCAATATGAGTGCTCAATCTCTCGTGTATCAATCTCTATATCTTCATTTTCAAACATCTTGCAAATCAATAAATACATTACTGTAAATGCTTCATCAATTGTCGTTTCCGTTTGACCTTTGAAAATAAGTGAGATATTTAATACTCCTTGATCTAACACGACACCGAGACCACCCGAATTCCTCACAATTGCGTTATAACCTATTTCATCAGTTAAATATTGAATACCATCTTTAAGAAATGGTAAACGCGAATCATGAATACCGAGAATAACGGTATGTTGGTGAATCCATGTTCTGACCACATTGCATGATAAATCTTTACCTACGCTTTCTGAAAACGTATCGTCAAAAGCAAATGATTGCATTGGCGCTAAACCGGACGAATGATCTACATAGCGCCAATCGATATCATTAAAGTATTTACTCGCTAAGTCCATTATTGTAATGTTTGAGCAGCTGTAATGATTGATAATTTATAAACGTCTTCAGTTGAGCAACCGCGTGATAAGTCGTTAACAGGTGAGTTTAAACCTTGTAATACAGGACCAACTGCGTCAAAACCACCTAAACGTTGAGCAATTTTGTATCCAATATTACCTGCTTCTAAACTTGGGAATACAAAGACATTTACATTACCTTGGATTTTAGCGCCTGGCGCTTTTTTTTCAGCTACTGAAGGTACAATAGCAGCATCAAATTGGAATTCACCATCAATTACAACGTCTGTTAAGCCTTCAGATTCTACTTTTTCTTGAGCTAATTTAACTGCATTTGCTACTTTATCAACATCGTCAGATTTAGCTGAACCTTTAGTTGAGAAGCTTAACATAGCAACACGTGGGTCCATGCCGAAGCTTTTAGCTGATTTCGCACTTTCAACTGCGATTTCTGCTAAATCAGATGATTCTAATGTTGGGTTAATTGCACAGTCACCGAATACATATTGTTGATCATCTTTAATCATAAAGAAGATACCAGAAGTTTTAGATACGCCTGGTTTCGTTTTAATGATTTGTAATGCAGGACGAACAGTATCACCAGTTGAATGTGCTGCACCACTTACTAACCCGTCAGCATGACCAGCGTAAACTAACATCGTTCCGAAATAGTTAACGTTATTTAATAATTCATCAGCTTGTTCTTCAGTTGCTTTACCTTTACGGCGTTCAACGAATGATTTAACTAATTCTGGTTTTAATTCGCTTGTAGATGGATTAATGATTTCGATGTCTGAAACATCTAATCCTTTATCTTTAGCTAATAAGATGATTTTGTCATAATCACCTAAAACTACAGGTGTTACATAGTCAGTTGCTTGTAATTGTGTAGCAGCTGTTAACACACGCTCATCTTCACCCTCAGGTAATACGATTTTGACATTTTTTCCTGAAAGTTTTTCTTGTAATACATCTAATAAACTAGACATAATGCCCTCCTAAATAATTTCATAATAATATTTTGCACTCTAATTATACTGTATTTATAGTGATATTTCCATTTCACTAATTTGTAATCATTTAAGTATGTTTACTAATTCTCTTTATGATAAAATTTAGTCTGTATTAAATAATAATCAATTTTGAAGGAGTGATACACATGAGTGAAGCAGCTGAAACATTAGATGGTTGGTACAGTCTTCATTTATTTTATGCTGTAGATTGGGCAACATTTAGACTAGTGCCTGAGGATGAACGTGAAGCTATGATCAATGAATTCAAGACATTCATTAACGATAAAGCTAGTGCTAGAGAACAACAAGCTGGCGACTATGCGCTATATAATATTACAGGTCAAAAAGCTGACATTTTATTATGGTACTTACGTCCAGAAATGAAAGAACTTAATGAAATTGAAAATGAACTCAATAAACTTCGTATTGCTGATTTCTTTATTCAAACATACTCATACGTGTCAGTGATTGAATTAGGTAATTACTTAGCAGGTAAGTCTGATGAAGATCCATATCAAAATCCACATGTTAGAGCGAGACTATATCCAGAATTACCTAGAACAGAGTATATTTGTTTCTATCCAATGGATAAACGTCGTAATGAGACTTATAACTGGTATATGTTACCAATGGAAGAACGTAAGAAATTAATGTATAACCATGGTATGATTGGTCGACAATATGCAGGTAAGATCAAACAATTCATCACAGGGTCAGTTGGTTTTGATGACTTTGAATGGGGCGTAACTTTATTCTCCGATGATGTACTACAATTCAAGAAAATTGTATACGAAATGCGTTTTGATGAGACAACTGCTAGATATGGAGAATTTGGTGGTTTCTATATTGGTCACATCTTAAAAACCGATGATTTCGAACACTTTTTTGCTATCTAAACTTGCTAGTATATAAATCTATTTTGTGATATTCATAACTTGTTCCCTTCTAAGCTTGCTTGAACATGGCTTTGGAGGGAACTTTTTATTTATAGAAATAAATTGATAATGGAACTCTAATGTATCTCTAACAAAGATGACGTGCCAAACTTTATAAATGCCCACAATATCTTATTTTGATAATAGTTTAATAAACGAATATTTAGGGAATAGCTATTAATCGCCACATTTAAATAGTTTTTTAAACAACGATAACCTGAGGCACTTACTATGCCTCAGGCTATTATAGTGTAGTATGTGTTTTGGGAGAACTTAATTACTACTCTGAACATTAACAACTATGAAAATATTGTCGCTACCCAATATTATTCATAAATTGCTAACTAATTATTATTTAACCAAATTGTAATATTTTGAAACATTATAAAATGAGTTTGTATATATTTTTTAAATGTATTGCAACATTATACTATAATGATTAATGTACACTCTTTTTAATTTTTTTAACATTTAATTGTTATAGTTTCTTCATTTTAAAGCGCGGATTTTCTAGTCATTTGTTATACACAAACATACTTAATGTGTGAGATTCTTTTTATAAGAGTGAATCAGAGCTTAGAAACTTTTAATATAAGCGTGCTTACTTCAATTAGCTACTTTAATTTTGTATCATAAACCTAAAAGACTTTTATATCTTAGACTCATTGACTATAATTATGAGTACATCTTAACGAATGGTGATGAAATGGATAATACACAAATACACGAAAATGCAGATGAAAAATTAATTAAAGACGTTGTCATGATGGCTGGACGCATATTATTGGAGTCCGGTGCTGAAGGTACACGTGTTGAAGATACAATGACACGTATTGCACGTAAATTAGGCTACTCTGAGAGTAACAGCTTTGTTACCAATACTGTTATTCAATTTACATTACATAATGAATCTTATCCTCGAATTTTTAGAATCAATTCACGTGATACGAATCTCATTAAAATTTCTCAAACAAATGAAATCTCACGCTTAATCACAAAAGGTGCAATTACACTAGAAGAAGCTAAATTAAAACTTGAGAATATATATGTTGCTAAACGTGATAGTAGTTTACTATTCAAGGGAATTGCTGCTGCCATTATTGCTATTAGTTTCCTATATTTACAGGATGGTAAACTTGTCGATGTTATCACTGCATTGTTAGCGGGTGGCTTAGGTTATCTTGTAGTTGAAATACTAGATAGACGTTTACATGCGCAATTTATTCCAGAATTTTTAGGGTCACTCGTTATTGGAATTATATCAGTACTTGGTCATTATTTATTACCCACAGGTGATCTTGCAACAATTATTATTGCCTCTGTAATGCCTATTGTTCCTGGAGTACTTATAACAAATGCCATTCAAGATCTATTTGGTGGACACATGCTTATGTTTACAACGAAGTCCTTAGAAGCACTCGTCACTGCTTTTGGTATTGGCGCTGGCGTTGGCTCAGTTTTAATCTTAGTTTAGGAGTGGGAATGAATGTTTTGGATATTAAACTTAATTTTTAGTTATACCGCTTCACTTTTTTTCTGTGTGATCTTCGATGCGCCTAGGAAACTCTATCTCTCTTGCGGATTTGTAGGAGCATGTGGTTGGATGGTTTACATTCTTTTTTATCAAGGTTTAAACACACATACGATCTACTCAAGTTTCTTCGGAAGTTTAGCGTTAGGTTTAATTAGTCACTATATGGCTCGTACAAAGAGAGAACCGGCAATTATCTTCATGGTACCTGGAATTATTCCTCTTGTACCTGGTGGTCTAGCGTTCGATGCTACTAAGAATTTAGTACTATTAGACTTTAGTAAAGCGATTAATACAATGCTTGAAGTAACACTCATTGCTGGCGCCATTGCGCTCGGCTTATTATTTGCAGACCAAATTTCTAAAATTATATTATCTGGTTTTGCAAGAACACGAAAAAGAATATAACATCATTTATACTATTGTTGATATTAGAAAAGCGCGTGGCTCCCTAGAGCCCGCGCTTTTTAAAGTTAAATTATTTATAAGTATCATCTACCATATCTTCGACTTCTTTTTCAGAACGATTTAAAATTAATCGACTTAATTCATCACTATCCATTCGCTTCAATTTAGGATAACGGATAACGAAGAAAATCAGTCCAATTACTAACCATCCACCTAAGGCAATATATGACGGCATTGAGAGCGATGCTGGTGATCCAGGCACTAACAATAACAGAAGGAAAATAAATGATACAATCGAACCAAAAATGGCAAATGTCTTATAAACAGGTCCGTACGTATTACTTTCTTTATTAAAACTGAACAACTTAGCTGCAGATAAACATGTAATAAAATAAGCAATTGATACGCCAGTTGACGACATATCAACAATCCATGTTAATGCAGTACGACCTAACCAAGGTGCGATTAATGTAACAGCTACTAAAAAGATAATCGCTACATATGGTGTCTTATATTTAGAATGCAATTTACTAAAAGCTGTTGGCATAATGCCTGAACGCCCCATTGAGAATAACAATCGACTTGCACTCATTAAAAATCCATTTAAACCTGTAAATATACCCATGATAATCGCTATAGCTAATATACCTAAACCAATATAACCAAATGCTGACTGTGTTTCAGCACCTGTTACCCATAAGTTACCATTTAAACTTGCATTATTAGTACTTAACCAACCTGTGTATAAAATCATTACGACATACGTCAGTGACGCTGCCAACAAACTATACACTATCAATTTAAATGTCTTATTAGGTGAAAAGTTAAATTCTTCTGCAGTTTGAGGAATGTTGTCAAAGCCAACATACGCCCAAGGCGCTACTGCCACAATCATAATTATAGATGTGAACCAACCTGATTTAGGATTAGCTAATGGTTGTAAATTCTCAAATGCAAAATTATTTCCAAAGAACGAACCGAAAAACATAAGCAACACAACAATAACCATAGCTACGCAAAAGTAATATTGCAATGAACCTGATACACTTGCACCACGGATTGCTACTAGCATAAAGACAAGCAATAACACAGTGGCAATAATGATTTCAGTTATGTAAACGTCCCATCCTGCAATCGTGTATAACTTCCCATTATTCAACAAATCTGGAAATAGAAATTTTACTAATAAACTAAATGCCGTTGCATTAAGTGCAACAACACATACATACCCAAATGTTAAAAACCATGATGAGAAGAAACTAACGTATCTACCAAAACTTAAGTAACTAAATGCAAAGGCGCCACCTGAAACTGGAAATTTTTCTATCAAGGCCCCATAACTTACTGCAATGAGTATCATTAATAATGCACCAATTACGATACCTATAGAAGCAGCAATTGGACCAGATTGCTTAATCCAATCTCCAGGTAAAATAAAAGCACCCCAACCTATACATGAGCCATAAGCAATAGCCCAAACAAACTTTTCAGAGAGGTTCTGTTTCAAATCGCCTCTATCTATATCCTGATTTTTATTATTTTTACTCATAAAATAAACTCACCTCAAGTATGCTATATACCCAAAAGGTGAGTTGTTTAATCTATACTATTGACACAATATAAGTGCTTTACAATTTTAAATAAAACTAATAAATTTGATAAATTATGTTAAATTTTATCCTACTAATTTAAATGTAGAGATAATAAGCATTAACCAACCCGCGATGAATAATACACCACCAATTGGCGTAATCGCTCCTAAGATACGGATTTGTGTTAAAGCTAATATATATAACGAACCACTAAAAAACACCACACCTAGGAAGAGGAGCCAACCTGCCCAATTCACATTAATAGATGTTGTACCACTAATAACACCAATAATGATTAATCCTAATCCATGGTACATTTGATAATTCACTGCTTTTTCCCATACTGACATATATTTGTCCGATAATTTACCTTCAAGACCATGTGCACCAAATGCCCCAGTACCAACTGACATCATTGTACATAGCGCACCTAGTATTATAAATAATTTCATCATATACATTCATTCTCCTCATTCAGTTTAAAAATCAAATATTGATTCTCCATTACCAATTTCATCATCCGTTACCATTGTATTAGATGGCAAACTATTATTCTGTGACGATTTCATTGAATCTGGAACTTTTCCACCCATCGCCTCAATTTCTGCAGCAGTCACTTTGGATTTACCTTGTGACGATGATGTGTTTGAACTTTGATTTACTTTTGATAATGACGTAGCCACAGTATTTGTAAAATCCTGACCTTGTGATTTTGATGACGCTGTCTTACTTACGTCATTAGCATATATCGATGTTAATGTATGAATCGCATACATATGTTTTTCGAATTGTTGCTCGTTAGTAGCTTCATCAGCTTGCACTAATTCATGTTCAATTAATTGAATCACTTGCGCTCTATTCATTTAAGCCTCCCCATTCTCGCACCAATTGATAGGTGATTTACCTTTAGATACTAAATAATCATTAGTTTTTGAATATGGTTTAGAACCAAAGAACCCACGATAAGCCGATAACGGACTTGGATGTGGCGATTTAATAATATAGTGTTTTGATGTATCAATTAATTTAATTTTCTGTTGTGCAGGCTTGCCCCATAATATGAATACAACATCATCACGATGTTTCGAAATAGCTTGGATCACTTCATCTGTAAATGTTTCCCATCCAATATCCTTATGCGAGTGTGCTTGTCCTTGTCGAACTGTCAGAACAGTATTTAATAACAAGACACCTTCACGAGCCCAATCTTGTAAATGTGGTGATGTCCGATGACACCCGATATCATCTTCCAATTCCTGATACATATTTCTCAAAGAAGGTGGGAATTTAGCATTAGGTTGCACAGAAAACGCTAAACCATGAGCTTGATTCGGTCCATGATAAGGGTCTTGACCTAATATAACCACTTTCACATCTTCAAAAGGTGTTAAATCAAAGGCTTGATAAATATTGTCTCTATCTGGATAAATGGTTTGTGTTGTATATTCTTTTTCTAAAAAATCGTGCATCTCTTTGAAATCGTGTCGTTCCGTAATATCATGAAATATTTCTGACCATTCCATCATTTTCACCTCAAGCCATATTTTAACATAATGCTAACCTAATCAGTTATTGATTTTATCCATTACTTCAAGCTAGCACGTAGTCTGATAAACGTGATATTATAAGACATAGATTAGAAATTGTCGGGAGTGAATTTACATGGCTTTAAAAAAAGTATTAACAATTGCAGGTTCAGATACAAGTGCGGGAGCTGGTATGCAAGCTGACCTTAAAACTTTCCAAGAATTAGACACATACGGCATGGTCGCTTTAACAGCTGTTGTAACAATGGATAAGGAAACTTGGTCTCATGATGTGACACCACTTCCTATGGATTTATTTGAAAAGCAACTTGAAACAGCGATTTCAATTGGTCCAGATGCTGTTAAAACTGGCATGCTAGGTACTCAAGAAATCATTAAACGTGCTGGAGAAGCATTTGAAGAGTCAGGCGCACAATATTTCGTAGTAGATCCTGTTATGGTATGTAAGGGTGAAGATGAAGTACTTAACCCAGGAAATACTGATGCAATGATTGAATATTTATTACCAAAAGCAACTGTTGTGACACCTAACTTGTTTGAAGCAGGCCAACTTTCTGGTTTAGGTAAATTAACTTCAATCGAAAACATGAAGAAAGCAGCAGACATCATCTTTAATCAAGGCGCTCAAAACGTCATTATTAAAGGTGGTAAAGCGTTAGATCAAGATAAATCTTACGACTTATACTATGACGGTAATACGTTCTACCAATTAACAACAGATATGTTCCAACAAAGCTACAACCACGGTGCCGGTTGTACATTCGCAGCCGCTACAACAGCATACTTAGCTAATGGTAAATCACCTAAAGAAGCTGTTATTAGTGCCAAAGCATTTGTTGCTTCAGCAATTAAAAATGGCTGGAAAATGAATGACTTCGTAGGTCCAGTAGATCATGGTGCCTATAATCGTGTTGAACACATCGATGTAGACGTAACAGAAGTTTAATAGTAAACACTTAATTTTTATAAACTCAAACTAACCTCCTCAATAAAGTCTTTATTAAGACCATTCATTGAGGAGCTATTTTATTTAAGTCATTCACATTAATTTAGGCTTATTATAAATTCTAGGTATTAAGTCGTAGAAAGTGATAGGCTATACGTTGTATTCAAAGTTGGTACCTTGGACTCATGTTTTTATTTTAAAATTACTTTACTATATTAAGTGTAGAGAGACAAAGGAGGAATTACACATCATGATTATCTACAAGCAAAATATAGAGAATGGTATCCCAATGTACGAAATCATTACGAAAACCTTCAAGACAATTACGGTAAAATTTGATAAAACGTTTAACAAGAATGAAATTTATAAATTGCTCTCTCTACTAGAAAATGACCTTGATAACATGAAACTAAGTTATTAAGTCATTTGTACAACACGAAGTACAGTAAAAGTGTTTTCCAAATTGAGAATTCAAACAGATGAATTATTCCCAAAATTGATTTAAAGTTCTTATGCCCCCCTGATACTATAAGTAACTTTATAAGTCATTAATCATTCCAAAACTCACCTTATTTAAATAGCGTCGATGTTAGACGAGGATTGTCCCCCCTCGTATGCTTAGAGAGTAACTTTAAGCTTTGCTAACATTGACGCTATATTTTTACGTCGCTAATTATTTATAGTACTTCTATTTAAAGTTAAATGAATTAAAAAACGCATTGATGCGAACGTGCATCAATGTGTTTAATTGATAATTATTATGCGTTTTTATTTTTTCTTAACTTTAATCCACCATAATGCTTTTTTTAGGATTTGATTCATAAAATTCTAAATCCTTTTTATTGTCAACATTAGGATAAGAACTTTAAGTGATTTGCCTGCTGTACTTACATGCAGTACCGCAATCACAATAAAGCCTATAATACTAATAGCAGTTAAATAATACGCTGGTGCGTAAATGTTACCAGTTGATTCAACTAACCATGAGTTAACTAACGGTGTTGTACCACCAAATAGTGAAACCGAAATATTAAATGTAACTGCTAATGTACGATATCTAATATGTGTAAAGAACATTGTTGGTAATGAACTAGGCATTGTTGCTTCGTAGGTTGATAAGAAGAAACCTAAAATAAACACACCAAGTATAATGAATGGTAATGATTTTGTATTGAGTAAACTAAATGCCACAATACTTAATAGTGTAAGACCACCAGTACCAATCAAGAATACTTTCTTCTCACCAATTTTATCCGCTAATTTACCGAAGAATAATGCTAACGGAATCATTACTGCCATAACACATGTAATTAACACACTTGTAGTTGTTTCATCAATTTTAACAATTTGTCCTAAGTATGTTGGTAAATAAGCAGTAACTGTATAGTTAGTTACATTGAAGAATACAACTGCTACGAAACATACTAAGATATCTTTAAAGTAATAACGAATAATTGTAAAGAATCCTATGTTATCACGTGCTGGTGTTTCTACATCATTTTCATAGATTGGAGATTCTTCAAGTTTACGACGTAAATAAAGTCCAAATAAACCAAGGAATAAACCTAATATAAATGGAATTCTCCAACCCCACGCTTCCATTTGTGCATCACTTAAGAAGAAACTTAATAATGCGATCATAATTGAAGTTGCGATATAACCCGATAAAGTTCCAATTTCAAGACCACTACCTAAACTATTACGCTTCTTATCTGGTGAAATTTCAGCAATATATGTCATTGCTCCAGCATATTCACCACCAGTAGAAAATCCCTGTAATATTCTAGCGAGCAGTAAGAGCGCTGGTGCCTATAATCCTATCATATCGTAGTTTGGTAAAACACCTATCGTTAATGTTGATAGAGCCATTAAAATAATAGTCGTCGTCAATACAACTTTACGACCGTACTTATCACCAATGATTCCAAACACTATCCCACCTATTGGTCGTAATAGTAAGGCAATTGCTAATGCTGCAAATGTAAATATTTGTTAAATCTGTGGGTTTTGTACTGGCGAAAAGAAATTCGCTCCGATATATGCCGTAGTGTACGCATAGACACCAAAGTCGAACCATTCCATGGCGTTACCAATACCCATGGCAAATACAGTTTTCTTCGCTGTTTGCCCATTGACCATGTTAATTCTATCTTTTTTAAAATCCATGACCTGTAACACTCCTTCTATTTATGTTACATAATTATACGGACCTAATGAATGTTGTCAAATTACTAAAAATTATATAAATTTCAAAAAATACAATATTATTCATTTTACAGAATTTAACAACCTTCTTTTGTACACGCTTACACAATTTTAATAAAAACAATAAAAGCTATAATTAAAAATTAATAATTTTATCAATTTCTAATTATAACTAGTTTTACCTCATTAGCTTTATTCGAAACAATAATCCGTTCGTTTTCAACCACTTCAAAATCTATTAATTCATTGATATCAGTGGTTTGAACATACTTAATTTTATAGCTAGACCATTGATCATCCATCATAGAAAATACCTTTTCAACAATTAATTGTCCCGGAACGATATACTCATGAATTGGATTTTCGTCAGCTACAATTGCTAAATACTGTTCTACTATTTTCCTATTAAAAACCATATATTCCATCCTCAGAAATAAACGTTTGTTCGACAACCATACATGTTTTATTATTTTTATTAATTTCCAATTTAAAAATAAAACGGTCAAATTGCTTTACTTTTTCAGATTTTTTATGCGTTAAATATGCACAATATTGTATGTCGATTTCTAAATTTTCAAACATTTCAACATTAGTACGTACTAATCGTATTGCTTCACCTTTAAAGATTTGAAACATTTTAAATTTAGGCCATAACTTTGCACACATTAGCGGTGGTACTGTGCCGTCATATTCCTTCCCTATTACACTACAATAAATTCGGACATCCTCGGAATGAAACTTAAACTCTCTTGTTTCATTGGCGCCACTTTTCAAAGAGTACTGCATTTCCCATACCTCCTCCTATACCCATCGTAGCAATTCCATATTGCCAATTAGGTAAGTTTAATAATCTAGCAACTAATGCCGCGCCACTAGCACTATATGGATGTCCAGTAGCAATCGCACCTCCCCATTGATTTACCTTGTCCAAACCTAAATGCAACTCATTTATAGATGCCAGCACTTGAGAACTAAATGCTTCATTCAGTTCAATGGCTGATATATCTTCAATATTTAATTTCTGCCTTTTCAATAATTGAGAAACTGCGGGTACTGGACCTATCCCTAATAAGGTTGGATCCACACCTGTTGTAACAGCATCTCTATACAACATTCCCCATTTAATCCCCATTGCCACAGCCATTTCCTTTTCCATAATTAAAGCTATTCCGGCGCCATCATTCTTCATGCAACTATTACCAACTGTAACTGTACCATTTGGTAATATTGGACGTAATCTGTGCAAACGCGCCTCAGTCAGATTTGGCTTTAAACTTTCATCCCTATCAAACAACGCCCCTTTAATTGTAAGAGGAACAATCTCACGATTAATATCACCATTATTAAAATGCGTTGCCACTAACCGATGACTACGTGCTGCAAATAAGTCTTGATCATTACGAGATATATTATAATGTTGCGCGACATTCTCAGCTGCTTCTATCATGCTTGGATCTTGACCTTCAGGTGCAAATGATGCACGCTCAAAAAATTGTGGTAATTGCATTTCATAGACAGATTGAGGACGCTTAATTTTCCATGGTGCACGACTTGTACTCTCTACGCCACCAGCAATGAACACTTTCCCAGCCGCACATTGCACCATTCGACACGCATAAATGATACTTTCTAAACCCGAACCACATTGACGGTCTAAAGTTATGCCAGGAATTCGATGATTTAACCCGGCTTCTAGTAACGACTTTCTCGCAACATTACCACCATTCCCTACAACATTACCTAATACAACATCATCCACTTGATCCATTACTTCAGGAAATGTTTGCTTCAAATTTTGAAAAAGTGGTAACAACAGCGCTTCAGGTTCTAAATGTCTTAACGCACCACCATATTTACCAAACGGTGTTCTTTTAGCCCATATTACAACTGCTTCTTTCATACTTTAAACGCTCCCTCTAAATATAATGTTTGAACAGTGTTACGTGCTACTTTGCCACTATTGGTAAATGGCAAATCTTTTACCCTTACAAGCTTTGAAGGAATTTCATATCTTGATAACGTTTGTCGTAAATACCGTCTCAATGTCGTATAATCAAGTTCTTGATTTCCTACATAAATTAATACTGCAATTTCTCCAAATCGTCTATGTGGCTCACCAACGACAACCGCTTCTTCAATTCCATCTAATGATTTCACTTGCTGTTCTATTACATTAGGATATATATTTTTACCCCCAATAATAAGTCGGTCACTTTTACGACTTACTAAATAAAGTTGATTATTTTGTATGTATGCATAATCTCCGGTTTCAATCCAGCTATGAGGTTGCACCACTTCAACATCGACATACCCTGAATAAATCATATTACTTTGAACCTTCAATAAACCTATTTTCCGATTATCTTGCGCTTCAAGTTTAATTGAAACATTAGGAAATACTTGACCAACAGAGTTAGTTGGTGATGTCTGATTAAAGTTATACGTAATAAAACTTGCTTCAGATGTTCCAAAAAATTCAATTATATTTGCGTTTTTAAATTGTTGGGACACGGTTTTAAACAATGATTCTGACAGTTTCGCACCACTACAAAATATAGATTTAATGTGTGTGATAGTCGTATCTACATTCAATAATTGATGCAACATGGTTGGTACAAGAAAAAGTGCGATATTAGAATGTTGTTCATTTAATATGGAAATGAATCGTTTTGCATCAAATTGTCGTTGTCCAATGAAAGTTCTACCTGAATATAATGCGAAAATACATGTATATAACGATAACGAATGTGCGAGTGGACCTGGTGCAGCGAGAGCTTTTTCATAGTTATATATAAGTTTTTCATTTTCAACATAAGATGCAATCCATGAATGTTCGTTACGATAATAAGCTTTAGGTAAGCCGGTAGTGCCAGATGTATATCCAATATGTAACAAGTCATCCACTTTTAATTGCTCACTTATATATTTATCATATGTACCAAATGATGTTGTACGTTTAAACTTTCCAACAGCAGTCGTTATATATTCAATATGATAATTTTCTATAAGTTTATCAATAGTATCGCGTGACCATTTGTTATCTAAAAAACATGGAACTCCATCCATCATTAAAATAACAAAATAATTTGTTATATTTACTATTGGAGAGTCACTTAATAGTGCCACTCTACTTCCAAGCTTAAATTTTGGTGAATTCAAAGTGCAATCACATATTTTTTGGTATAAACTCTCATAATTTACAATTTCATCATCGATTTGCAGTGCTATGGATTGAGGCTGAACCTTAGCGTAATATTCAAGTCGCTTTATGATTTCTAGCATGATATGACCTCTTCCGTACTTAAATGTTAACTTCATTTTATATTATGTTAACATTATTTTTAATATAACTCACTTGCTATTACATTAAGAATTTTCCATAAAAGCGATATGTCATTTATTAATCTATTAAAAAATCCAATCGATGCCTTTTAAGGGAATCGATTGGATTAAATAAATACTATTTATTCTAAATTTGCATGATTATTTTGCATTTCTTCTTCACTTATAACAAATGTTTCCATTAAGCCCAGAACCACGCTATCTAAGAACAATAATGATGATTGTTCAAATAAGCTTCCTAATGGTTGTTCAGACCCTTCAACATTGTGTTTTGTGCCAGCTGGTAACTCAATTACTGTTTCAGCTAACTCACCAATTGGAGAATCAGGGCTGGTTGTTAATAATACAACTTTAGCACCTAATGATTGTGCTTTTTCAGCTAATAAGCGTAAATGTTCAGTTGAACCCGAACCAGATAAAATAACAAATAAATTGTGTTCTTTAATAGAAGGTGTGGTTGATTCACCTACTACAAATGCTTCTTTACCAAGTTGATTAAGTCGCATAGCAAAACTATTTGCCATAAATCCTGAACGGCCCTTACCTGCAGTGAAGATTCTTTGCGCACCATTTACATCATTTGCAAAGCGGTCATATTGTTCATCTTGAACATGAGATAACGTATGATCTAATTCTTCAAGAATTAATTTGTAATTAGTAAATTGAGACATAATTACTTACCTTCAATCGCGTCACGACATTGTTTAGCAGCTTCGACTGGATCATCAGCATTAGCAATACCGCCACCAACGATAACTAAGTCAGGTTGTTCTGCAACAATATCTTTAATTGTATCTGGTTTAATACCACCAGCTACAGCAACTTTAGAATTCTTAATGACAGATTTAACAGTACGTAAACTGTCTAATGGAGATTGACCTTCTGCTTGTAAGTCATATCCAGTGTGTACTGCAATATAGTCAGCACCCATTTCATCTAATTCTTTTGCACGTTTTTCTAAATCTTGTACCGCAATCATATCAACTAATAATTGTTTATCATGTTTATGTGCTTCCTCAACTGCCGCTTTAATTGAAGCGTCTTCAGCCACACCTAAGATTGTTACAACATCTGCACCAAATTTAATTGCTTGGCTTACTTCATAGTCTGCTGCGTCCATAATTTTAAGGTCAGCTAATACTTTAGCGTTGTTAATATTTTCATCTAAATGTTGAACTGCTGGTAAACCTTCGTTGATTACGATTGGCGTACCAATTTCTACGATATCTACATATTCCTCAACTTTTTTAGCTAATTCTGCTGCTTCTTCTTTGTTTAATAAATCGATTGCTAATTGTAATTCCAATGCAAACATCCTTTCATTACTAAAGTGATATATCTTCAGTTCTTATATTATCTTTCACATTCATTAGTCTACCCGTCTTATAAATTTTTAAACAATACTCCTAAACCTAACAATTTACTCACTAATCTCATATAATACTTACAGTAAATCAACTCTTTAAAGATATAATTACCACTTTTTCTAAATAAATTGAGCAGAGATGTACAATTAGTCTCTTCTTTTTAGTAAAATAAATAGATAAACATATTGTATGGTTGCAAGGAGTGAAAGTGTTGGAACTCATTAACGCTGAAGAAGTACAACAATTATTAACATCATTCGAAAATAAACCTGTATACCTACACGTTGAAACGACTAATGGTGCATATGCAAATCATTTCGATCAACGTGTCTTTAATGCGGGTACATTTTTAAGAAATATACAAGTCACATATGAACATGCACAACTTAAAGGTGGAGAGAAAGACCCCTATAGAGTAGGTTTAAAACTTCGTGACGGAGGTTGGGTCTATGTTCAAGGACTAACGCATTACGAAATCAATAACAACAACGAATTTTTAATCGCAGGATTTAACTATGAAGGACAATTGGCTGCCACAATTGAGATTAGTGAAAAGCCATTTACAGTATAGAGGAGGTTTATTCATGAAAGATGAAAGACACGTGTTAATGATATTCCCACACCCTGATGATGAAACCTTCTCATCAGCTGGAACGATTGCAAGTTATATTGATAACGGCATTCCTGTCACTTATGCATGCCTAACATTAGGACAAATGGGACGTAATTTAGGTAATCCTCCTTTTGCAACTCGAGAATCACTACCTGATATACGTGAACGTGAATTAGAAGAAGCAATGAAGATTATTGGCATCACCGATTTACGTAAAATGGGATTACGTGATAAAACTGTTGAATTTGAGCCTCATGAACAAATGGATGACATGGTTAAAAAGTTGATTGAAGAAACAAATCCATCAGTGATTATTTCTTTCTATCCTAAATTTGCTGTTCATCCCGACCATGAAGCAACAGCCGAAGCTGTAGTAAGAACCGTAGGACGTATGCCTGAAGAAGCACGACCACGTTTACAACTTGTAGCGTTTAGTAATGATGCACCAGAAATACTAGGCGAACCAGATATATTAAACGACATTCGTGCATATCGAGATCTTAAATTGAAAGCTTTCGAAGCACATGCATCTCAAACTGGTCCATTTTTAAAACAATTAGCGAGTCCAGAAGTCGGTGGCGAAACACAAAGTTTCTTAGACGTTGAACCATATTGGACATATCATTTTGAATCTTAAGGGGAGGTAAACAATGACTGAATTTGATTTATCCACACGTGAGGGTCGTTGGAAACACTTTGGCTCAGTTGACCCAATCGAAGGTACAAAACCAACAACTAAAAATGAAATGACTGACTTACAAAGTACACATAAAAATTTCTTATTTGAAATCGAAGAAGTCGGCATTAAAAATTTAATTTACCCCGTTAATATTGATCGTTTCCAAACGGCGGGACAATTTAGCTTTTCAACGAGCTTAAATCAAGATGAAAAAGGCATTAACATGAGCCGTATTCTAGAAAGCGTAGAAAAACATTACAGCAATGGTTTAGAGTTGAATTTCGATACACTATATCAAGTATTACGTACATTACAAACAAACATGAAACAGAACTCAGCAGGTGTTGATGTTTCGGGTAAATGGTTCTTTGATCGCTTTAGTCCAGTAACGAACATTAAAGCAGTAGGCAATGCCGATGTCACTTACGGATTAGCCATTGAACAAGACCAAATTACACGTAAAGAAATTACAATTGAAGCAACTGTAACAACACTATGCCCATGTTCTAAAGAAATCAGTGAATATTCAGCCCACAACCAACGTGGTGTAGTTACAGTTAAAGTTTATTTAGATAAAAACAACCAGGTTGTTGATGATTATAAAGATAAAATTCTAGATGCTATGGAAGCAAATGCAAGTTCTATTCTTTACCCAATTTTGAAACGTCCAGATGAAAAACGTGTTACAGAACGCGCTTATGAAAATCCACGATTCGTCGAAGATTTAATTCGTCTTATCGCTGCTGACTTGGTAGAATTTGATTGGATAGATGGTTTTGACATTGAATGTCGTAACGAAGAATCTATTCACCAACATGATGCTTTCGCAAGACTAAAATATAGAAAATAAATAATACCTCCTATATTTAGTGAACTCATACACTAAATATAGGGGGTATATTTTATTTTTTTAAAGCTTTTTGAAATTGCACATAACCTGAAACATAATGTTCAATGTCATCAATTCTGACTCGATATCCATGATGTTTGATAAAGAAACTACCCAGAATACGACTTGGATTTTTAAAATACATTGCTACTTCTGGATAGAAAAATCCAACACGTTGATAATCTGCTCTAATATTAATTACATCTATCAAATATTGTTCGTCTATCAAATTGTTTACCAATTCATCGCGACCCGTATCTTTCGCTTTTTGAACTAATCGATATGTGGCCATTAACATTTCTAAGAATGTTGGAAATGTTGTTTCACGATTTTTAATATAATCTAAGTAACTATTCACATTTTTGATTCCAAATTCAAAATATTTGTCTTGTGGATTAATTTGAACTAATTCATTCGTACAATATCCTAACCAATGATCATGATATTGCCAATATTTCTTCTCAATGAAACGATCCATCAAATTTTCTACAGTTTTTAGCCATAGTTCATTTTCATCCTTTTGATACAATCTCAATAAAGCAAGCGCTGCTTCACCATCGTAATAAATAATTCTGAACTTCTCTTTTACGCTTAAATCAGGATAATTCAATAAATGAGTTGTCTCATATGTATCTTCATCTATCATTGAAAGAATACCTTTAGCTACTTTCTGAGCTGACTCAAGAAATTTAGGATTATCTTCATGCTTTAAATATTCACAAACTGCGAATATAAATGAAGCATTTTGTCCTAATTTGATTTCATTTGCTCCTTCTGTATCATCAAAGATATAAGCTTTATCATCAACCTCTAACAGTTGATTTGAAATGACATAATCAATTGCTTTTTCAACAGGTTGTAAGCTTTTACCTAAATAAGACAGACCCTCAATTAAGGCATAAGTAGAAGAAGAGTGTCTTAAAATATTGTAGAATCCTATTTCATTATCAAAATGAGGAAAATATCCATAAATATATTTACCATTATCTAACAACATATTTTGTAAGAAATTAGTACTACTTTCAATTAATTGATCAATTTCATTATTTAAATCATTTACTTTTCTTAAACCTTTTTTATAGCCTTCGCTATATAGTTCATGTACTTCTTCATCACCTATAAAGAAACCTTGTGTATAGAATTTAATAACTTCTTTTTCATTATAGAAATCACTAGAAAATGCCTTTTTATTTGTAGTATATTTACGTAAATAATTATTGATGTTTTTTTCCGAAAGAAATAACTCTTTAGTAGTATTATCTGGTCGAACAAAAGCATTCGCGTTAATTTCTTCAGGTAATACTGCAAAATTCCATTGACTATCAAATGCTATACCAAAATCTACATAATTTCTTCTTGTATTGATCAGTGTTTTTTTTAATTCTTTAAATAATATTTTTTCAGTCGACGTTACAATATCTAATTTAATCCACTCAGGAAATTCCCCTGATTTCTTTTTAAATTTTAGTGCCAATTTTGAAATATCTTGTTTAAGATAGTTGGTTTTTTTGATTAATTTAACTTGTGCTTTGATGTTAGGTTTACCCAAACTTAAAAAAACATAATTATTAATTTCATTTTTATTATTTACTTCGGTTAATAATTTTTCTAATTTATATTCAAAATCCATATTTTTCTCCTTATATATTCTATTTCGATCAATCTATATCATAGTATTGAAAATAAAACCAGGCCATGGAGGCCTGGTTTTAAATTTCATTGTGTAAATATGAAGTTTATCTATTATTTTTCTTCATTATTTTTGTTTTTACGACGTCTGCCAACTAAGAATAATCCTCCAAGCGCAGCGAATAATGAACCAAATAATGTACCATTATTTTCATTACCAGTATCAGGCAATTCTTTATTATTTACTTTGTCATTATGATCTTTGTCTGCGTCAGCATCTGAATCTGCATCTGCGTCTGCATCTGCATCTGAGTCTGCATCTG
>NZ_KV830615.1:0-10281 GCF_001836805.1 Staphylococcus sp. HMSC062A01 | reverse complement strand
TCACATCACGACCACAGTCATCAGTGGTTGTATTGTTGCGTTATTTACGCATTGGCTACGTACACGTAACAATAAGAAAAAATAGGCGATATTAGCCAACACCTAAAAATCCCCTCACTACTCGCAATAGTGAGGGGATTGGTGCATATAATGCACGAAGCTCTTGTTAAATATATTATAACACCATAGTGGATAGGAATGCAAAAGATCAAAAACAAAAAAGAAAGACTTAAAACCTGATTAATTCTGTAATTAAAAAAAGTATTTTGATTATATTCTCATCAATGGGGGAGTAGTTCAAATATATCTATGTATAACTTTTATTTCCGTTCCTTTCGTATTCCCTTTATGAATTCCTCATGGATAAATCCCCAATCACACATAGCACTTAATACGGGCTCCAATGATTTTCCATGTTTAGATAAAGAATATTCTACTTTTGGAGGGATTTCGTGATAAACAACACGAGTGATTAGGCCATCCCTTTCTAAGTCTCTAAGTTGTTGCGTTAGTACACCCTGTGTTATTTCAGGAATTAAATGTCTCAATTCCCCGAAACGTTTTGTGCCTTTTACTAAAAGAATAAATAATATATAAGGCTTCCACTTACTACCAATTGCTTGAAGCGTGGTAACAATTCTATATTTTGATTGTTCATCCAACAGAGTATCTCCCCTTTAAAATAACAATGTATAATCATAAATTCGTACTAAGTATATTAATCATATCAAATGAAAAGAACAAAAATAATAAATTAGCCTGATAGATTTCTTGTTTTGTATATATGGATAATTTAACAAAAAATAGGAGTTATTATATCGTACGTGATTGAATTAGTACCTTTTAACATACTAAGTATGAAAGATATGTCTACTTTTCAATCTGAATTTAGATCGGCATAATTATTATAAAGTACAAAATACTTTGTACATATAAAGAAACAATATACCTTCCATTTATTTCATCTTGTAATGAACAGTGTTCTATCATTTTTCGTACTTTTAGGTAAATATTTGAAATTGGAGTTGATTAAATGCCCTTTGTAATTTATGTATTAGGATTACTTATTTTTGCACAAACAACATCAGAATTTATGGTCGCTGGTATAATGCCAGTTCTTTCGGAAGAGTTTGGCGTATCTATCTCTTCTATTGGTTACCTTATTTCAGCTTATTCGGCAGGTATGGTCATCGGAGGCCCCATACTTACCTTAGCTTTACTTAAAGTGGCTCGAAAAAAAGCCCTGTTGACTCTTACTTTTGTGTATTTAATAGGTCAGATACTTGGGGCGATGGCACCCAATTATGAGATAATGTTCGTAGCACGTTTAATTACGGGAATTAGTTCTGCTGCTTGTTTTGGTCTATGTATGGCGATTGCTTTTCAATTAGTGAGTGCGCATACTCGCGGACGTGCTGCTTCCATTGTTTTGGGTGGTTTAATGCTGGCAACCGCAGCTGGTCTTCCAATTACTATTATGGTAGAACAATATTTTGGATGGCGCGCTAGCTTTTGGACTATTGCCTTATTAGTTTTATTAGCAGGCATATTAGCATATATCTTTATTCCATCTGTTGCTCAACAAGAACAGACCAGTGTTCGAAAAGAACTTGGTTTATTTAAAAATTATTCTTTATGGGCGGCTTATGTAACAAGTATGGTAGTTATAGGTGCAATTATTACAGGATTTAGTTACTTTACACCAATTTTAACTAGTATTTCGGGAGTTAAATCGACAACCGTTCCTTATATTCTTGCTGGTTATGGTATAGCAATGGTAATAGGGAATGTTATTGTGGGTCGATTGGCTGATACTTATATGATTTCAGTTTTAGTTGTAGGACTTAGCGTCTTGACAGTTACCTTTGTGGTATTTGGACTTTTTACAGAACTTCCTATGATTGCTGTAATTTCAATAATCACTGTTGGTTTTGTAGGATTATCAATGAATCCTGCTTTAGCCATTCGTGTAACTAGAGTTGGTGGTACAGGTACATTAGTTGCCAGTGTCCATAATTCGATGATTAATTTAGGGAATACATTTGGTCCTGCGATTGGTGGGTTCGCTATTGAGGCTGGATTTGGATTAGCTTCTCCATTATGGGTCGGTTTAATTTTATCTATTATTGCTCTAATATCTTTATTACCTATTGTTAGAGGTAATATCCCTTTTCTTAATACTAAATAGGTGGTCAACATATCTATAGAAAAATAATGGTTCTGTTGCAAAGTTAAAAATCATGTAATATTTATACTGAAAAACGAAAAATAATTAATACTAACAAAACTCTTTACTGTTAAAACAATATTTGCTTTTATAGTTTTGTATAGATGTGCATATAATTTTAACTTTGCAACAGAACCCTATTTTTTAATAAAAAACAGTCCAAACGTCTCATGCCTAGGCAGGGGACGTTTGGACTGAGAATACCACTTTTCTTATTTACCATTGAAAGTAGCTTGTTGGCATCTCACAAAATCCAAGCCTCTTTTACCATCATTCCAACATTTGTTAGCTGCCCCAACGTGTTTCCCAGTATTATAAACGGAATCCCCAAAAATACCTCGTTCAGGCCAGTTAATTCCACCTTCAATTTTTCTAGTTTCTTCTACAGTTAATTTTTGCATCTTCAATAACTCCCTTATAATTATTTAATACTATCGTAGCCATCTGAAAAATCTTTACCATAGTTATCTACAAATAAAATAGCAGGACCTACAACAGGTAATTTTTTAAATAGACTTTTCAAAATATTCACCCCTTTTTTTGATTTAAATTAATAGTAGCAAAAAATTATTAAAAAAAAGTAAATCTAAGAATAAGATTATTTTTAGATTTATAAAAGGAAATTTATTCTTTAAGTTTTAGAATTCTATATTATTTAATTCTACATATAACATGTTATTGATTTTAAAAATCATAATACGAAGTTAAATAAAAAATCTCACAATAAAAATGTTCATCATGCTCGTTTGAGAATCCTCCTAATACTCTATCAAAGTCTTCCTATAATTTGTGTTATTACTTCTTCTTGTATGATAGCGCTAATATAACTAATTTGAGTTTTGACAATATTTACATTTAAAAATGAGTTTGTGCTATATTGTTTTTGAAATGTAATATTGATTATAATGTTTTGCTTGTGAAGATATCATTATAAAATAAGATTGGGGCTTATATATGAAGTTTATTAAACAATACGATGAGAGCGACTGTGGACCAGCATGTTTAGCAATGTTAAGTCATCACTTTGGAAAAAAAACATTAATATCTAGAATTAGAGAATGGACAAAAACTGATAAAAACGGTACATCTTTATATGGTATGATTGAAGGTGGGAAACAATTAGGCATTGAATTAACTGGGGTTAAAGCTAAAAAAGTTAATGATATTTCTAATACTGATTTACCTCTGATTGCACATATTACAAATGAGCAAGGATATATGCATTTTATTATCATAGAAAGAAAAACTGAAAACAAAATTTATATTATTGATCCTGCAAAAGGAAAAGAAAAAATTAGTTTTACGGAATTTGAAAAAAAATGGACTGGTATACTGTTGCTTGTTCAGAATGATGTTTCATATGGCTATGATAATAACCTCCCTAGCAAATATAAGTTGCTCACAAAAATATTAAAAAGTAACAAAATTCCTATTTTTAATATTTTTATGTTATCACTGTTCATAAATATATTGGGTATTATAGGTGCATTTTACTTTAAATATCTTGTGGATACTATAATACCTTCTCAAATTATACAAAATTTACATATATTATCTATAGCTGTACTATTTATATACTTAATTAATGCATTGGTTTCTTTAATCAGATATCAAGCTTCTTTAAACTTAAGTCTAAAAATTGATATGAATTTTATGAAAGATTATTATTATCACGTTTTAAATTTACCAATAAAATTTTACGAAACAAGGAAAAGTGGAGAAATTTTATCAAGGTTTTCTGATTTATCTCATATAAGAGAAGCACTTTCTTCAGTTACTATAACATTATTAGTAGACACATTAATGGTTTTAGTTGGTGGAACTGCTTTATTCTTTCAAAGTGCGCTGTTATTTTATATAACATTAATTCTGATTCCAATATATTTAATTATAGGATTATCATTCAGAAAAATATTAAGCAAATATAATAGACTAGTGATGGAACAAGACGCTACTTTAAGTTCATATCTTGTTGAAAGTTTTTCAGGTTATTCAGTAATAAAAAGTTTCGGAGCAGAAAATGAAATATTTAATAAAGGAGTTAATCACTTTAAAAAATTAATCAGAAGATTGTATAAACTTAGTTTTTTTACTAATATGCAACTAACTATTAACACTTTTATGAAAATGACAACGACTTTAATTATCCTTTGGATTGGATCATTTCTTATAATAAAAAATCAGTTGACTTTAGGAGAACTTTTAACGTTCAATGCTTTAGTAATATATTATATAGATCCAATTGAGAGATTAATAAACCTACAGCCACAAATACAATCAGCAATTGTCGCTACGCAAAGATATTTAGATATAACAGATATTAAAACTGAAAATGAAGAAAGAAATAATAATAATACATTAATAGATTCTACTTTCACTTTTACAAATAAACTGGAAATTAGGAATCTTAACTTTCAATATAATTTTAAAGAAGAAGCTTTGAAAAACATTAATATATCAATACTCAAAAATCAAAAAGTTGCTATTATAGGTGAAAGTGGTTCAGGAAAGTCTACTATAGCAAAATTAATTGATAATTTTCATATAAATTATGAAGGTAGTATAACGCTTGATAATACTTCAATAAAAGAAATTCCCAAAAATAAACTGAGAAATTTGATTAGTTTTGTTACACAACAGAATTTTATTTTTGGAGCTACAATTAGAGAAAATTTGACTATTGGATTAAATAGAAAAGTCTCTGATTCTGATATATATAAAGCTTGTAAAATAGTTTGTGCATATGATTTTATAATTAACCTTCCACAAAAATTAGATACTCAATTACATAATGGAGGTTCTAATTTATCTGGTGGACAATTACAAAGAATAGCACTAGCTAGAGCAATATTAAAAGATTCCGATATATTATTATTAGATGAAGCTACCAGTTCTCTAGATGCATCTACTGAAAAAAATATATTAGAGAATATAGATCTTCATTTATCAAGCAAAACAATCATTTTAATCACACATAAATTGACTAATGTTAAAAATGCTGACAACATTTATTTATTAAAGTATGGTCAAATAATTGAAGAGGGAACTCATAAATCATTAATCAATAAAAAAGGTGAATACTATAATCTATGGAAAAATCAATAAGGTTAATGATTTACTTTAACCATTCTTAATGAAAGATTCACCTCTAATAAATATAAAAGAAAAAATCTATATTTATTTTTAGTAAGTTTTAATTATAGATATGTATACTTTGAGTACACCCTAATCATACAGATATAGTTATTGAATTTATAATAACTAGAACGTATGATTAGGGTGTATATTAATTATGAGGTGAAAATCAATGATTGTTGGCTATGCGAGAGTATCATCTATCGATCAAAATATAGAAAGACAACTTGAAAATTTAAAGACATTTGGTGCTGAAAAAATTTTTACAGAAAAGCAATCAGGAAAATCAGTCGAAAACCGACCTATTTTTCAAGAAGCGCTTAATTTTGTAAGAATGGGAGATCGATTCGTAGTGGAATCTATTGATCGTTTAGGAAGAAATTATGATGAGATTATCAAAACAGTAAATTATTTAAAAGAAAAAGAAGTCCAGTTAATGATTACTAGTTTGCCTATGATGAATGAAGTTGTTGGTAACCCACTATTAGATAAGTTTATGAAAGACTTAATCACACAAATATTAGCGATGGTATCAGAACAAGAGAGAAATGAAAGTAAACGTCGACAAGCACAAGGGATTAAAGTAGCTAAAGAAAAAGGAGTTTATAAAGGGCGTCCTTTATTATATTCTCCCCACGCTAAAGATCCTCAAAAACGCATTATTTATCATCGAGTTGTAGAAATGTTAGAAGAAGGCCAAGCAATTAGTAAAATTGCGAAAGAAGTGAATATAACAAGGCAGACTGTTTATAGAATTAAACACGATAATGATTTGATTTAATAAACTTTACTTCGATGCAAATGAGAGCTTCTCACAGCGTCCCAAAACAGATGATCATAATTTATTATGAACTTTTAATAATAAGACAAAAAAAGAGAGCATAAATATGCGCTCTCTTTTTTTCTATATTCTTTTTCTCATTAATGAACGTTTATAAATTATTGTTAAACATGTTATTAATGAATGCGATTGACCATTAATTGTAGTGAATATGCTGAAGTATCTGTTAGTGTAGATATAAAAAGCGCTAAAACACAGAATTTCGTAACTTGCTTATTTATTATTCATAGAAAGCATTAAGAATAATGTCTTGCATATCTTCAAAAATAGGAGAAATAATATTTAACGCTTTCTCATTTGCATCTATCCCAGATTGTGCTAATTTTTGATCTCCGTTTGTAATACCACTTTCCAATTTAGATAAAGCATTAATTTCTAATTCTAAAATCTATATTCTTACATTGAGCATCAAGACAAGAAGAAACTCGTTTTCAACTCGTTTCTAAACACCTAAAAAAGAGCATAAAAAATCTCTTAGTAAGAACAATCATCTTAACTAAGAGATAAAATAATAAGTTATTCAATAACAGAGTTAATATAATTTATAATACACATTCTTGGAAGCAACAAATTTATTTTAACACAATTCACTATTGTTAAAAATTAAGCAGCTTTTAGCAATTAAAAATCACTAAAAGCTGCTAGGAAAAAATGATTTTAAAATGAACATAAGATCCAAAGATATAAAATATGTGACCTTGTATGTTTTTATTATAACATACAAAAAAAATCTCTTAGCAAGAACTACATTCTTAGCTAAGAGAAAATAAAGAAAAAGTTTAAGTAAAAAAACATGAAAAACACGCTATAAAAGCATACTTTCGCATGATTTACGACTGTATCATAACATACTTTATTTTTTCCAAAAATAAAAAATCCCTTAGTAAGAATACAGAAACTCACTAAAGGGAAAAGGGAAAAAATGAATATCTAATGTAATAGTTTTATGTTTATAACACATCTTAAAATTATCATAGCATACATATTTAAATATAGTAAATAATTGTTTTATTCCAATTGCTTTTTGGTTGAAACCTACAGGGCTTTATGTGTTGTTGAGTTGGTACTTTCTTGGGATTAAACCCAATTCAATTCCCAACCAACTCGCTAACCTAGTTAGCTAACACATTGCCCATTCCAACCAAAAATTTTCTCGTCATAAATGCGTGTTCTAAATTTTAATAAAAAAATAAAAAAGCCTAAATACTCTCTCGATTTGTGAGAAAGTATTTAGGCTTTTTGAATTAATAAATTTCTTACTTCTTATATTTATTTAACAATTAGTACTGGGACAGAACTTCTTTTAGCAATCTTATGTGTAACATCTCCTAAAACATGTTTAATATTCAAATCGACTCTATGATTACTCATAATTACTAAATCAAATTCACCATTATTTATATCTCCAGAAGTAATTTTTTCTAAGATTGTATCTTTAATATGCCCAAAATCTACATCTATTTTATATTGAATATCTCTTTTTTCTAATTCACGTAAAAATGGAGTGAGTTTTTTTTCTTTTTCTCTAATAATATCTTCTTTATGCTTATTATAATATTTGACACTAATTGCAAGATCATTTTCTGTTACAACGTGATAAATTACAACAACTGAATCTTCATCGGTGACTTTTTCTAAATAGTCAGGGATAGCACTAAAATCATTTTCGAAATCATAGGGTAATAATATATTTTTGAACATCTACACCAGCCTCCTATTACTTATATATACCCTGAATATATATGCTTATTCTGATTCTGTTGTAAAGTAAAAAATATAGCTAACCACTATTTGAAATTTTAAGATATTTTTTTAGAGCATTTAGAGAGATTTATAGAATAATAAACAGGTTAAAAAGTAATAGGAAAAATAGGATTTGGATAAAAAAATCAATCCTATTTATAGGATTGACGTCGACTGAAGCCTATGAAATCAACAAAAACAATAGTATTCAGACAATTTAAAGTGGTCTTGTAACAATTGTAAATAGTATGCAATATTAGAGGTTATAGTATCGATCAATTCTTATTCAATATTAACTATAAGTATTATTATATCAGCGTTTATGATAATTTTAAAAAGAGCACTTAATTAAAAGAAAATAGAGATATAGATGTATTCTAATATTGATTGGACCATTTCAATTAATATTATTAAATAAGCAGTTAACATAAGTGATGATTATCAGAAGTTTCATCACTATAAAAGGTGTATCAAAGATTTATACTCCCTTGATACACCTTTTACATTCATTTTTAATTACCGAAGAATCGACTCCAAAATCCCTTTTTAGGTGGTTCTACCTCCCTATTATCATCAGGATCACTCTTCGTTTTTTCAACGAACTTATCCTCTTTTGTTAATTCACCTTCATCTGTACTGTCATTCTTTTTCTCTTCGGCTATATCCTTGTTATTTACTTCTGTTGGTTGACGCTTTGTTTGTTGTTGGTTGATATTTTGCGATTCTTCAGTAAAAGTTGCTTCTTGCGGATTAATATTTTGTCTATTATTCGTCGCTGTATCAAAAGAATAATTAAGCTGTCTTTCTTCTTCTAATTGGCTTTCTAGTTTTTGAATTTTTTTATTGCTTTCTAAAGCTAATATTTGTTGATTCTCCAACAATTTATTTAATGTATTAACATTGCTATTTTGTTGATCTAATTGCTTAGTTAAATTCTCAATATATTTTTCATCATTTTTAGCTCTAGTTTCAAAGATTTCTATTTGCTTTTCTAATTCGTTTACTTTTGTTTTTAATGTCTCAGAACTATTTGAATTATTATATATATTCTTTTCTGCTTTTGCAGTATTTTCACCAAACAATTCTTTTTTTACTGATTCTTTATTTTGGATTGTACTCTCTTTCTTAGTAATTTTTTCTATAATTTTCAAATAATCATTATCATCAATATAATTAATCCCATTTTCTTTTTCAAAAGTTATATTTAAACTTTTAGCATTATTAACAATAGTTTGTTTAGTTACACCTAATTCATCAGCAACCATTTTAATAGTTCTCATAACATCCACCCTTAGGTACCTAATTTAGTACCTAAATTTTACCACCTAATGAAGTTTATTTCATCAATTACCACTAAATTTACTACCTATTTACTACATATGCACCTAATTAGCTACCTATAATATGTTTTTGAAGCTTAATTAGGTACTAAAACAATGAACTACACATTTTGCCATGGCAATGTGCTTTTAACTACATTTAAAACTCTTTATATACTTTCTTAAAAGTGTTAATATTGCTTTATAAATACTAAAAGAGTCAATGCTATTGGCGTAGCATTGACTCTCGGTAATAAAACGATTCGCACTCGTTTGTTTATATATTTTTTGATACTTGTATTATATCTATCTAATCATCTAAGTGCAAGCACAAAACATATAACTTACGTAAAAATTGTTTTATTACCTCAATCCTAAAAATGGAAATGAGGTTTTTATTATGCCCAATTTTGAAAAATACAATTTATCACAAGTAAAAACTGAAAGGTTTTATCAACTACCTAAATATTTATTCGAAGATGCATATTTTAAAAAAATGTCGGCGGAAGCCAAAATTATGTATGCGTTATTAAAAGATCGCTTTGAATTATCCATCCAAAATGAATGGGTAGATAAAAATAATAACATTTACTTTATTTTCAGTAATAAACATTTGTGCGAATACTTAGGTTATGCAGAACAAAAAATTATAAAATTAAAAAAAGAGTTAATAAGTTTTAATTTACTAACTCAAGAACGTGTTGGCCTTAATAAACCAAATAGATTATACCTATTAAAACCTAATTATGACATTAAAGCCAGTCATAGCAAGGAACTTCCAAATTCACAGTTCCAGAACAATGAATTTGGAAGTTCTAGAACTGTGAATTTAAGTGGTCAAGAACTTCCAAATTCACAGTCTAATGATACTGAGAATAATGATACTGATTATATTAAGACTGAGAATAATGATACGAATGATTTGAATGATAATAAACTAACTTTTTCTAGTAATCATACAAATCATTCAAATCACGACAATTCAAACTTTAATAATGAAGCTTTAAAATTCCAAT
>NZ_KV830614.1:0-249 GCF_001836805.1 Staphylococcus sp. HMSC062A01 | reverse complement strand
TGCCGAGCTCACTTATCAACCTACACATTGTGAAAATTGTTCAACTAAAAATGAAAATTTCTCAATAGTAAAAAATGGTAAGAAAACCTCAACGATTACTTTACTTAAAATTATGGAAATGCCCGCTTATTTAGAACTTCAAAAACAAAGATTTTATTGTAAATCATGTGACAGTCATTTTACTGCTAAATCTAATATTGTCGACGCTCATTGTTTTATTTCTAATAAAACAAAACTTGCAGTTTTAGA
>NZ_KV830613.1:0-19021 GCF_001836805.1 Staphylococcus sp. HMSC062A01 | reverse complement strand
TTGGACTCATCAGTCCGATTTGACGTAGAGCCGTTTTTTTACATTTGAAAAACAATGTATATTTAATTCTTTTAAAATTGCAAAAATTCATGAAACGCTTAACATTTAATGAAATAAGTAATACAATTAATGTAATTCTATGTTCAATATATGTGGGGTATTGAAATGGAATAGTTAAGTAGCCAAAGTCATTTTACGGAAAATTTATATAGATGGGGTGGAAAGTATGCAAGAACATTTAATCGTCACGCTTGATGGCACTGATTATCTTGTAGAACCTGGAACAAGTTTACTCGAGTTTATAAAATCTCGTGATACTTTCGTACCTTCAATTTGTTATAACGAATCAATGGGACCAATTCAAACATGTGATACATGTATGGTTGAAATTGATGGCAAAATTGAACGTGCGTGTAGTACTGTTGTAGATCGACCCATGACAGTTAATACTCAGAATAATGATGTTAAAGCTAGCCAAAAGGAAGCTTTAGATCGCATTTTAGAAAAACATATGCTGTATTGTACAGTATGTGATTACAATAACGGTGATTGTGAAATACATAACGCTATGGACGCATGGGGATTAGAAGAACAATCATACGAATACAAAACGAAACCATATGAAAAAGACTATGGTCCATTCTATCGATATGACCCAGACCAATGTATTCTTTGTGGTCGTTGTGTAGAAGCGTGTCAGGATATCGAAGTAAATGAAACAATTTCAATTGATTGGAATCGTGAGCATCCTAGAGTTATCTGGGATAATGATGTTCCTATTAATGAATCATCATGTGTATCGTGTGGACAATGTGCAACTGTATGTCCTTGTAATGCCATGATGGAAGTGAATATGGAAGGTAATGCTGGTTACATGACAGATACTGAACCAGGTTCACTTGCTGCAATGATTGATTTAACTAAAAAGGCTGAACCAGGTGATGGATTACTATTTGCAGTTTCTGATTCAGAAGCGGAAATGCGTAAAGAACGCATTAAGAAAACGAAAACAGTTTGTACATATTGTGGTGTAGGTTGTTCATTTGATGTATGGACTAAAGACAGAGAAGTGCTAAAAGTTCAACCATCACATGATTCTCCAGCAAACAAAATTGCTACATGTGTTAAAGGTAAATTCTCTTGGGGTCACATTAACTCAGACCAACGTTTAAAAAAACCTCTAGTTAGAAAAGATGGAGAATTCCATGAAGTTGAATGGGATGAAGCTTTAGATGTTATTGAAACTAACTTTAAGCGAATCAAAAATGAATATGGTGGCGATCATTTAGCATTTATCGCATCTTCTAAAGGTACTAATGAAGAATCATATTTAATGCAAAAACTTTCACGACAAGTCTTTGGATCTAACAACGTTGATAACTGTTCAAGATATTGCCAAGCACCAGCAACGAAAGGTCTATTTAGAACTGTTGGTCACGGTGGTGACTCTGGTTCAATTGAAGACCTTGAGAGAGCTGCTATGACTGTTCTAATCGGTACAAATACAGCTGAAGCGCATCCAGTTATTGCATCTAGAATGAAACGTGCACAAAAGTTATTCGGACAAAAGATGCATGTATTCGATATTAGAAAACATGAAATGGCTGAGCGTGCAGATGCATTCTATCAACCTAAGCCAGGAACTGATTTAGTTTGGTTAGGTGCAGCTACTAAATATATCATTGACAACGATTTACACGATAAAGCTTTCTTGAATGATTGGGTTGATAATTATGAAGATTACTATAAATCATTAGAATTGTTCACTATGGATTTTGCAGAAGAAACAACAGGTATTCCTAAAGAACAAATCATTAGCTTTGCAGAAGAAGCTGCAAAAGCTGAATCAATGTCAATTTGTTGGGCAATGGGTGTTACACAACAAGACATCGGTAGTGATACAAGTACAGCTATCTCAAACTTATTGCTCGTGACAGGTAACTATAGAAAACCAGGTTCAGGTGCTTATCCATTACGTGGTCACAATAATGTACAAGGCGCAAGTGATATGGGAAGTATGCCAGATCAATTCCCAGGTTATCAAAAAGTAGCTGATGATGAAGTGAGAGCAAAATTTGAAAAAGAATATGGTGTAGAATTAAATCCAACACCTGGACGCGATAATCACCAAATGATGGAAGGTATCCATAATGGAGATATTCAGTCATTATACTTATACGGTGAAGATACAGGTATTGTTGATTCTAATATTAATTTTGTTCAATCTGCATTAGAAAAAGTAGACTTCTTAGTTGTTCAAGATGAGTTCCTAACTTTCACAGCAACATATGCAGATGTCGTCTTACCAGCTAGTCCATCATTAGAAAAAGATGGTACATTCACGAATACAGAACGCCGAATTCAACGTATTAATAAAGCATTACAACCGCTAGGCGATTCTAAACCAGACTGGGAAATCTTCCAATTAATCGCACAACGCATGGGCGCAGATTGGAATTACAAACATCCAAGTGAAATCATGGATGAAATTGCACGATTAACACCATCATATTCAGGTGTAAATTATGAACGATTACAAGGTTTCAATAGTCTTCAATGGCCTGTAGCACCAGATGGTACAGACCAGCCAACATTATATATGGATGGCTTTAACTTTGAAAATGGTCGTGCTAAGTTATTCCCATTAACATTTGACAATTTCTTTAAAGAAGATGAAGTTTATGACCTGCATGTAAATAATGGTCGTTTACTAGAGCATTTCCATGAAGGTAATATGACTTATCAAACTGAAATGATTAAGTATAAAGTGCCAAATGCATTTGTAGAAATTTCTCCAGAGCTAGCTAAAGATCGTGATATTCATGAAGGCGCAGAATTACGATTGATTTCAGAAACGGGTGAAGCAACATTAATTGCAACTGTAACTGATCGAGTTAAAGGCAGAGAAATTTATATTCCTTTAAATAATGATGCTATGTCAAATGGTGATTTAGGTGCTATCAATAAATTAACTAATAGTGATGTAGATAAATATACAGATACACCATCTTATAAACGAACTAGTTGTCGCATGGAAGTATTGACTCGTAAAGGTAAATCACCATTAAATCCAACAAACTTCCGTGTCGATAAAAAACGTAACCCGCAATATAGTGTCCAAGTACAGAAAAAATGGGAACGTCCCGACTATGTTTTCCCAGGAAATGTGGTGGATAAATAATGGCTGAAAGAATAACTAAAATTAAACGTTTAGAGAAATCAGAAGAACAAATTAAAATCGAGAGTATCAATGAAGTAACAGATGCTATTGCAGAAAATAAAGATAGTATTTTAAAAGCAATACGTTTAGTAAAAGCATTAGATGAAGCTAAAATTCTTGATTTAATGAACGGTGGCATTAGAGGACGTCAAGTCATAATCAATAAATTTATGACAGAACTTAACAAAGATTTATATGCGGGTCTAATTACAAATTTAGCACCAATGGTCTTTATGTTAGGTGAGCTTAATGTTCAAGAGTTAAGCCAATTCTTAAATAAATTAAATAAAGGATTGCACGTTGCAAATCAAGCAAATCCTAATGCTAAAACAAGTATTCGTAGTCTAATGGGCGTACTCAAAGACGATGATATGAATCGTAGCTTAACTTATATGCTCAATTTACTTAAAGGGATGTCTAGAGAAGATAAATAATACATTAATGTATAAAAAGATTGGTACAAATTAAATAATCAAAGGCTACAAAGTAAATATGCAGTAGATGACTGAATTGAGAAGGCACTTATACTAAACTTACTTAGTTCAAGTCATCCTTAGGGGTGGGATAATGAATTCAAATCGAATTCTGTCTCGCTCCTTTCTTTCATTATTTAATAAGATTTATAAGTACTTTCTACATAAATTATGGTAAGGTGTAGTATATATTATTACTAAAGAAGGGGTGAGAACAATTCATCCAAACGCGATTAAAATTATGACAGTTATTTCTAATGTCTTTATTGTTTTAGGAATTATTTTTTTAATTATGATGCAAATGGTGTTAGCGATTTCAATGTTCGCTGTGTCATTAGCAATTAGTTTAGTTATATTTAACGTGCTTTTTCGAGATCGAACTGGCATGAAGATAGTCATCAACATATCATTTGCTATAGTCTTAATTGTTATTATAAGTACTTATTTTTATTTATCTTAAATAGCTATAAAGGATTGTCATCTACATGAAGCAATTAAACCATTTGCGTTTACCATTCATACTGTTGCTTATTATTATCATTGTCTTCATAGTATTATTAATAATTAAGCACTCAGAACTGTTGGACAATGATCGCAACTATAGCTTTCAAGAAGCAATTCAGAAGCAAACAGATTCGAGTGTATTGAATACAGTAGACAGTGATGGTGAGTTTGTAAATGCAAATAGCCGAGAAATAGAGAGGGCAATGCGCATTACTCGAGACGATAATAAGTTAAAATACATGGATATTTCACAACAAGTTCCTATGTCAAAACAAGAAGTCAAAAAGATGTTAAAAGGAAATGGTATTCTTGAAAATCAAGCTGATGCTTTTATAGAGGCTCAAGACAAATATCAAGTCAATATTATTTATTTAATAAGCCATGCACGTGTGGAGACTGCTAATGGTAACTCTAAACTTGCCAGTGGTATTAAAGAAGGTAACAATCGTTATTACAACTTTTTTGGAGTCGGTGCTTTCGATGAAAATGCTATTCATACAGGTAAGAGTTACGCTAAGGAAGCATCATGGACTTCACCACGAAAAGCGATACTTGGTGGAGCTAAATTTATTAGAACGAATTATTTTGATAATGATCAAATTACGCTGTATCAAATGAGGTGGAATCCTAAAAGTCCAGGCCAACATCAGTATGCAAGCGATATTTTATGGGCAGATAAAATCGCAAAGTATATGCAAGCATATTATGACCAATTTGGTATAAAAAAAGATGATGTACGTAAGAACTTCTATGCCTTCTAAACTGATTGGATAATAGAGTGATATACAATATAAGTTGCAACTGCAACATACTGTTAAGATAAAATTTAGGTGAATTTAATATTGAGGTGTAAATAAATGAAAATTGCAATAATAGGTGCAGGTATAGGTGGTTTAACCGCTGGCGCACTTCTTTCAGAAAAAGGACATGACGTTTCTATATTTGAAAGACAATCAAATATAAGTGAAGTTGGTGCAGGTATAGGAATTGGTGATAATGTTATCAAGAAATTAGGTAAACATGACCTAGCTAAAGGAATTAAAAATGCTGGCCAGAACTTATCTGCAATGAATGTACTAGATGATAAAGGAAATATTTTGTCTGCAGTAAAATTAAAAGAGGCTACGTTGAATGTAACATTAGCGCGACAAACTTTGATTGAATTGATACAATCTTATGTTAATCCTCAATGCATTTATACAGACCATGATGTTATTAAGGTTGAAAACGTTGAACAACATACGATGGTTCACTTTTCAAATCATGCAAGTCAAAGTTTTGATTTATGTATAGGTGCGGACGGGCTTCATTCTGTTGTCAGACAAGCTATTCATCCGAATGCGAAGATACTTTATCAAGGGTATACGTGTTTTCGTGGCTTAGTGGATGATGCTGATCTACATAACATTGATATTGCTAGTGAATATTGGGGTAAACGAGGTCGAGTAGGGATAGTGCCACTTATTAACAACCAAGCTTATTGGTTTATCACAATTAATGCGTCTGAAAAAGATCCCAAATATCAATCGTTTGAAAAACCACATCTACAAGCATATTTTAATAATTATCCTGAACCAGTACGACAAATTTTAGATAAGCAAAGTGAAACAGGTATTCTGAAGCATGATTTATATGATATGAAACCACTCAAATCATTTGTAAATCGACGTATTCTATTGTTAGGGGATGCAGCGCATGCAACGACGCCTAATATGGGTCAAGGTGCTGGACAAGCTATGGAAGATGCGATTGTACTAGTTAATTGTTTAGAAGAATATGATTTAGAAAAAGCATTAAAACGTTATGATAAATTAAGAGTTAAACATACTACAAAAGTTATCAAACGCTCAAGAAAAAGTGGTAAAATAGCGCAAAAAGATAAAACATTTGCTATTTCATTACGTAATAGTGTTATGAAACGAACACCTAAACGTTTGTTAAGTGGACAAACTAAATTCCTGTATAAAGCGAAGCATAAATAAAATAAGACGGATACTGAAGACTAATTAAGCATATAAGTTAATGATTAATATGCTTCGTAGTCTCTTTCAGTTTCCGTCTTATTTACATTATAAATTATTTATTAACTATAAACTGTGGATTTTCACCATTTAACTTTTTAATCGTATCATTTGCGACGATTTTAGACATCATATCTCTTGCTTCATAAGTTGCGTTACCAATATGAGGTGTGATAACTACATTATCTAGTGATTTCAAACCTTCTGTAATTTCAGGTTCAAATTCATATACATCTAATGCGGCACCTTCAATTTCTTTGTCTTCTAAAGCTTTTACTAAAGCTTCTTCATTAACTATTGGACCGCGACCTGCATTAATTAAATAGGCTGTAGATTTCATCAGTTTAAATTGTTCGGTATCAATCATGTGATGTAAATCAGGATTATAAGCAGCATTGATTGTGATGAAGTCAGCATTTTCAAGTAAGGTATTTAGATCTACATATTTTGCACCAATTTCACGTTCTTTTTCTTTCTTTTGGTGAGGACCAGTATATAAGATATCCATATCAAAACCTTTAGCACGCTTAGCTACTGCACTACCAATTTCACCTAAACCGATTATGCCAATCGTTTTGCCAGACACTTCACGACCTCTAAAGAATAAAGGTGCCCATCCATCAAAACCTTGTGTTCGAGATAATTTATCTCCTTCAACTATGCGACGCGCAACTGCTAAAACGAGTCCGAAAGTTAATTCAGCAGTTGAGGCTGTTGATGCTTTAGGTGTATTTGTTACATCAATATCTTTTTCACGTGCATATTTAACATCCACATTATTAAAGCCAGCACCATAGTTTGCAATGATTTTAAGGTTACTTGCACTATCAATCACTTCCTGATCAACATTCGTAGATAGAATGCTTATAAGCGCAGAAGCATCTTTGACACCTTCCATTAGTGTTTCTTTATCAATAATGCCTTCACCTTCATACATTTCTACTTCAAAGTGTTCTTTAAGTAAATTTAATCCTACTTCTGGAATTGCACCTGCTATATAAACTTTTACCATTAAGCTCACTCCTTATCAATAATCTCTCTTTAAGTATAATAAAAGGAGAAAACGTATACAAATGTAATTCATACAATTTTATTAAATCATTTTAAGGCCGATTACAGAGAAGAGTATCAAGAAAATAAAAATGATACGGCTAAAATGTGTTGATTCTTTGTAAAATAACATTCCTACAATAGCTCCTCCAGCTGTGCCAATACCAGTCCATATAGCATATGCTGTTCCCATTGGAATTGTTGTCATAGCTAATTTTAATACACTAAAACTAAAAATAAACGTAATTGCCATTAAAACAATATAAAATTTTTGTTTTGAGCGTGCATATTGGTTTAACCATATGACACCAAGTACCTCTAATAATCCTGCAATGAATAAATATAGCCATGACATATTACATTCCTCCCTTAGGTGAGTCATACGTTGACAGTTTAAGTCCAATAATGCCAACTAATAACAGAAGCAGTAATACAACTTTCATTTTTGTAAAGGGTTCTCCAAAGAAAAGCATATCTGCAATAACTGTACCAGCAGCTCCTATTCCCACAAATACTGCATAAACTGTACCGACTGGAAGTTGTTTAGAGGCGGAAATCATCAAGTAGAAGCTTAGTGCAATAAAAACTAATGTAAATAACCAAGTTGCAAAATTATGGGCATTATTTAATCCAATTACCCAAATAACTTCAATAATGCCAGCTAAGATGACTTTAAGCCATTGCATACCTTCACACTCCTTATAAAATAAAGACTAATATGCTTATTCTCTCAAAGCGTTACCTTTAATTCAATTTGTAAAACTTAAAAAGGACTTGGGAGTGGACAGAAATAATATTTTCTCAAAATTTATTTCGTTGTATCCCCAACTTGTTTAGCTTGTAGAATTTCTTTAGGAAATTCTCTTTGCTGGGGCCCCGCCTACCAGGCAAGGATGACTAGGTTTGAAAAAAGCTTGATTCAAGCGCATTTTCAAATCAGTCAGCTACTGACAAAATGATAAAGTAGGCTGAGACATTTTATATTGTCCCAGCCTCTAGTCCTACATGAATGATTAGAATTGAGAAAGCTTGATTTAAAGCGACTTCTCAATCATTTAGATACTGTGAATTTACAATGCAGCTCTATAGTATAATGTTATCCTATATTTATGATTAGCATCATTTAAGCTTTATTTAAAATTATGATAAATGGATGTAGTTATAAGAACTAGCTTGGCTAGCTGAAATTGTACGTGTATCTTTCACATATGGTCCACCAGAATAATTCATTTCAGAAACAGTTACTGAACCATCGCTACCAACACTTTCTACATACGCAACATGTCCATAAGAACCTTCAGATGTTTGAAGAATTGAACCTTTTTCTGGAGTATTATTTACAGTGTACCCAGCTGCTGATGCTGCACTCGCCCAGTTATTAGCATTTCCCCAAGTACTACCGATTTTACCACCAACTCTGTCATATACATACCAAGTACATTGGCCGGCTGTGTATAAATTACCTGATGTAGAAGATGTAGTTTGAGTTGAAGAAGTAGTTGTAGAAGAACTACTAGATGACGAACTTCCATCTGATGTTGTTGAAGTTGTAGTGCTTTGATTATAATTGAAAGATTGTTGTTTAAATTGAGGTTGTTGATAATCTTGTCCTTGTTGATGACTAAATTGCATATTTTGACCATGTGGACCTTGTTGTCCGAATTGATTATGTTGTGGTGCTGGATTGTGAATATATTCTGCAGCATCTGCATGGTTAGCATTTAATCCTAATGCTGATACACCAATGCCTGCTGTTAAAGTTGAAATTGTAATAATTTTTTTCATAGTAAAAAGTCCTCCCAAAATTTGTATTCAACAATAGGTTAAAAATAGCGATATGTTGAATAGACTTTGAATTTGTATTTTTTTGTCGCTCCCAACGACAAGTCATACTTTATCAGATTCTATTAGCACTGTGTGCAATGTTACGATTTCGTAAATGAAATACAAAAACCTTGAACAACTCCGTAATAAAGAGTAGTTCAAGGTTACGTACTGTAATATAGCTTGAATTATGCATGTATACTACATTAATCTTATATTTAGTTAGTGTTAACAAATGATTATTGTTACAACCTTTTGTAATATTAGATGCTGTACAACTTATTTGAAGAAACGAATTGATAAAGGCACTACATACTCTTTTCCACCAAAATATTTAACGCATGCAACGATATGAAAAACTACATATAGGATAGTAAGTATAATTAATAGTAATGAAAGAACAAATAATAATATTGTAGCGATAATGATCGCTGCTTCATTATTAACTATATATATGAAAAATACAGGTACCATACATATACCAACAACAAAGTTCCAAATTAAATAAGAAATAAGCATGTTGAAGTAATTCTTTCCAGCTTTATCAACTAATCGTGATTCATTACGCTTGATAGCCCAAATAATAATTGGACCTATTACAGAAGTGAAGAACCCCAATAGGAAAATTAACATAGACATTAATCGGGCATCATCTTCATTATCTCTCTTTACCGTAGAGTCTTGTGATTGATCATAATAATCCGACATAATAATACTCCTCTCAATTAAAAAGTTATGTTTCATAATTAATATAACAAAGTTACTTAAAAAAGATTAGTTAATTTTAAAATTAATATAAATAATTGAGTTGTGTTTAATTTTTGAAAAATAGGATATAGTTTAGCGTTGTATAAAAATGGATTACTAATGATATTAGTAAAACTCATTATTAGGATTTGGCATTAGCTGACTGAATAGAAATAATGTTGATTTAATATATATTTTTATTCTAGCCAACTTTGCCCGGGAGCGGGACTTAAATATGATCATTTTAATAAATGGTTGTATTTGAGGATATAAAGAAATCTATTTACATTTATTAGATTTCTAACCTGCTCCCTTTATTTTTTAAATGAAAAGCAGAGACGCTGATTTGATTAAGAAAGGAAGTTATAACTATGAAAATAGCGGTAGTAGGATCAGGTAACGGTGCAGTTACAGCAGCAGTAGATATGGTAAATCAAGGACATGATGTGAAATTATATTGTCGAAATTCATCCATTAAAAAATTTAATAACGCATTAGAAAAGGGTGGATTTGATTTTAATAATGAAGGTACAGAATCATTTGTACCATTTACAGACATAAGTGATGACATTGAATATGTATTGAAAGATGCTGAGATAATTCAAGTTATCATTCCATCATCATATATTGAATACTATGCGGAAATTATGGCTGAGCATGTAACAAGTGATCAACTTATTTTCTTCAATATTGCAGCTGCCATGGCGTCAATTCGATTTATTAACGTACTTGAAGATAAACATATTGAGGTAGAGCCGAAGTTTGCTGAAGCTAATACACTTACTTACGGTACGCGCGTTGACTTTGAAAATGCACGAGTAGACTTATCATTGAATGTACGTAAAGTATTCTTTTCTACATATAATAAGAAGGAACTTAGTGATAGCTTTGAAAAAGTAAGTCAAATATATCCATATCTTGTTAAAGAAGAAAATCTATGGAAGACAAATTTAGAAAACGGAAACCCAGAGGTTCATCCTGGTCCAACATTATTAAATGTAGGAAGAATTGATTATGCTGATTCATTTGCCCTCTATAAAGAAGGTATTACGAAGCACACAGTAAGATTATTACATGCAATTGAGTTGGAACGTTTAACACTAGGGCGTAAATTAGGATTTGAACTTTTAACAGCCAAAGAAGCACGTATTCAAAGAGGCTATTTAGAACGTAAAGACGAAGATGAACCATTAAATCGTTTGTTTAATACAAGTCCTGTGTTTTCTCAAATACCAGGGCCTAATTCAGTACAAAATCGTTATTTAACTGAAGATATTGCATATGGACTAGTACTATGGTCAAGTTTAGGGCGTGCAATTGATGTTGAAACGCCTAATATAGATGCTGTTATTATGATTGCATCAACAATTTTAGAACGTGACTTTTTCGATGAAGGTCTAAAAGTAGAAGAACTTGGTTTAGAAAAACTTGGTTTAGAATAATTGACAAATTTAGATTACTAAAAATGAATCTTTAATTAATATTCTATTTATGATTAAATGCACATCTAACTATGAAAAGAGGTAATTAACTAAAAAGAAAAGAGGAATGTGTATGAAAAGACAGCCATCATTTTTGGAAGCAATATCTACAATTATCGTTATGGTTATTGTCGTGACAATAGGCTTTATAAAATTTAATATTCCCATGCAGGTACTGTTACTCATATCATCTGCATATGCATCTTTGATAGCTTGGCGAGTAGGCTTAAAATGGAAAGATTTAGAAGAGGGAATTACACGAAGATTAACGACGGCTATGCCTGCAATATTAATTATACTAGCTGTAGGTATAATAGTTGGAAGTTGGATGTATTCTGGAACTGTTCCAGCTTTAATATACTACGGTCTAAAGTTTTTAAATCCACATTACTTTTTAGTTTCTGCCTTTTTAATATCGGCTATTTGTAGTTTAGCTACTGGGACAGCCTGGGGATCAGCTTCAACAGCTGGTATTGCGTTGATATCAATTGCGCATCAGTTGAATATCGATATGGGTATGGCAGCAGGTGCTATTATTGCAGGTGCGGTCTTTGGTGATAAAATGTCACCATTATCAGATACAACTAACTTAGCTGCTTTAGTAACTAAGGTAAATATCTTTTCTCATATCAGATCAATGATGTGGACAACGATACCTGCTTCAATTATTGGACTAATAGTTTGGTTCTTTGCAGGATTAACTTCAAAAGGGTCAGTGAATACGAAACAAATTAATAAGTTATTGAATGAACTTGATGGTATCTATAATATAAATATTTGGGTGTGGGTGCCGTTATTAGTCATAATCATATGTTTAGTTTGTAACGTATCTACTGTACCATCTATGTTAGCATCAAGTTTAAGTGCAGTTATTATTGGAACATTAAATAATCATTTTAATATAGTTGATGGTTTTAAAGCTATGTTTAATGGATTTACACCTGCGATGACTGGACATTCTAATCTTTCTACCAATGCAACATCGCTATTAGAACAAGGTGGAATGATGAGTATGACGGAGATACTAGTGACAATATTTTGTGGGTATGCATTTGCAGGTATTGTTGAAGTATCGGGATGTTTAGATGTCATGTTAAAAACGGTTTCTAAAGGTATACATTCAGTAGGAACGCTTATCTTAATAACAGTCATTTGCTGTTTAATGTTAGTATTTGCAGCTGGTGTAGCATCTATAGTAATTATTATGGTGGGTGTCTTAATGAAAGACATGTTTGTTAGTAGGAATTTAGATAAATCAAATTTATCAAGAACTTTAGAAGATTCAAGTACGATGGTGTTGCCGTTAATACCATGGGGAACTTCAGGCATATACTACACGCAACAACTTGGAGTATCAGTAGATCAATTCTTTATTTGGACAGTTCCATGTTACTTGTGTGCAGTATTAGCAATTATTTACGGCTTTACTGGAATTGGTATTCGAAAATTAGATAACAAAAGTTATGTAAAAAATTCGTAAAAATATGTTTAATCATTTGTGAAAAGGGTGTATTTAAGTATGTTAAAACGTTACATAGATATTTTTGTAGCGAGAATTGGATCCATGAACGATGGACAAACGAATTTATTATCAACAATTATGTAGTAATAGATATAACAAATCAAGAAAGAATGAATTTGTTCGAAATAGATTAAGATTGGAAAGTATTGATTATTACTTTCCAATCTTTTTTGTTTTTAATTATACGGCAGGATGCTATTTATATCTCATAATAAGATTTTTAAACTAGTGGAGATGCATGTTGTTTAATGTATATATCTTTGAGTCTGAAAGTAAGCGCAAAAAAGCGATCCAAAAATGGATCGCTTTTATACTTATTAATAAAATTAGTGAATGTAGTTATATGAAGCAGCTTGGCTAGCTGAAATAGTACGTGAAGTAACAACACCAGCACCGTGACCATAGTTCATTTCTGATACTGTAACTGAACCGTCACTACCAACACTTTCAACGTATGCTACGTGACCATATGCACCTTGTGAAGTTTGTAAAATAGCACCAGCTGATGGTGAATTGTTTACTGTGTAACCTGAAGCAGCTGCAGCGCTTGCCCAGTTATTAGCATTTCCCCAAGTTGAACCGATTTTACCGCCAACTCTATCAAATACATAATATGTACATTGACCAGCAGTATATAAGTTACTACCTGAACTTGAAGTTTTTGAAATTGAAACGCCAGTTGATTGTGATGATGGAGCAGTAGTTGTAGTTACTTTAATGTTACGATCTGAAGTTGAGTAACTAGCACCTAAACCACCAGTTTGTTGATTATTTGCACTATATGATTGAGTGTTATTACTGTAGTTGTTGTAGTTATCATAGTTATTGTAATTATATGAATAGTTGTTGTATGAATAATTAGATTGACTAGAGTGATTTACTTGATTTGGGCTCCAGTTACCTTTCCAAGTGTAATGATAGTTACCTTGTTGGTCGATAGTGTAAGAGTAGCTGTATGAAGTTGGATCATTTGGGTTATATCCTTGTTCTGCTGCATGTGCCTCATGACCATGTCCAGCGATAGCGATAGTTGCAACTCCTGCAGTAGCGATTGTAGCTGTAGCGATTTTTTTCATTGTAAAATTTCCTCCTGAGAATTAAATTAATATTTTATATTTAATAGTCATTTGATGACCCTTGAGTCCAGTTTGTAATAAGTTTCTTAACGACAAGACATACTTTATCAGAAAAAAATCATTTTGTGTGCGTTGTTATCATTTTGTAATTTTTTGCTAATAAATAGTGTTGAGTTAAATACAATAAGAAATTTTTTGTAATATTAAAAAACGTTGTCATAACAGTGTTTAAAAAAATATATGAAAAAGATACTCATTTTCTTGTAACATTTTTGTAAAGTAACAGCAAAAATTAATTTGATATAAAATTAATAGAATTCATTATTTTTGTATTGTTTTAAAATTATATATATACAAAAGATCTATTAATTAAATTGTATTATTACTCTGAAATGCTATAAAAGAAGCTCTTATTGAGGATTATTCATAAAAACATTATAAAAAAATATACAAAAACATTTATATAAGATAATAAAATGATATAATTGGTTAAAAGTTTGCTACTGCTAATATCGAAATAAAACATACAATTATATATGAAGATAGGCATTCAAAAAAAGCGTTTAATTAGAAAATCGTTATTAATGCAGCAATAGTTATTAGCGTTATGGGGGATAATTTATTATTTCTGTTTATGTCATATCTTTATATATTATAAAGTGAAAGGACGTTCGTATGATTGATAACTTTTCGGTAAAGCTTTTAAAAAATATAAAGATAAGTAGTCAAAAGGAATCAAATATTAAATTAATCTATTGGCTAAAGGGGTCAGGGAGAGTAATTTTAAATTTAAAGAATTTTCAAATGAAAGAGAGAGATTTATTATTTGTAATGTTAAATGATATTTACTCGATTGAGAATGAGGATGGAGCAATTATCGCTAGTATTGAAATAGCATTCAAAGATTATTTGAAATATGCTGATGATTATATTAAGTCTAATGGATATAAATTTCCTTCTATTGAAAGAAAACAATTAGAACCCTTTATTTTAAATTTACTTGATTTTGAAAGTAGTAAGTCAGATAAATTACAAATAAAAGATAAGTTGGTAAAACACTTATGTGTAGAATTAGGATACTTGCAGAGAAATCAACGCACTCATTACAAATTAGATAATGCCTTAGTTGACAAAGTACATGAGTATATTATTAAACATCACAGTAATAAGATAAGTCGCCAAGATATGGCTAATGCACTCAATATGTCAGCCAAGGAACTTAGTAAAGTCATCAAGTATCACACGCCTTATCATAATATTACACAATATATTAATGATGTTAGATTAAAATTATGTTTGATAGACATTTTAAAAAGTAATCATTTAATACAAGATATTGCATATAAGCATGGATTCAACCATTTTCCACATTTCATTGCTTTATTTAATAAAAAATACGGCACCACACCTGGTCAAATCAGAACTAAGAATCAATCGCATCAATATCAATCATTTAATCAATCAGAAATACCATTAGATGAAGAAACACAATTATTAATTGCTGAAGCAAAAGATAATTACAGTTCAACCGAATAATAATAGATATAAGTCAAACATGATGATTGAGTACAAGTAAACACGACCTTTCAATTGATAAATTATAAAGATAATGTTGTTTATTTAAGAAATCAAGTCAATGTCTATCTTTAATAGATTGGGTAAATATAGAGTTATATATTCAATAGTTTCAAATGCAGTTTTAAAATATGGGGCTATGTTTAGACAATTTGTTATCAAATTAGCATGGAAACTCTTAACCGTCCAATCCTGAAATAGTGTTATGAGGTGATAGCTATGATGAATAAAAATAAGCTAGAAACATTATTATTTTATCTTGTTTTTATGAAAGCGGTAGGTGAGGTGCTAAAGTATAGTTACCAATTAAAATTTGAGCAATTAAAAACATTGTATGAAATCATTAAATATTTTCATGTTCATCATCAAGGCGTTTATATAGATGAGTTAATCACTTATCAAACCATTTCAAAAAGACAATTACGACATCATTTAGAGCATTTATATCATTTAGGATGGATCACTAAATTGCGTGATGATAATGACCAAAGACGTATATTATTTCTCCCATCCAATAGCTGTCAAGATAAACTGAACATTATGTTTATGGAAGTTAGTGAAATGATAAAAGGGAAGAATTTTGACTATTTAATAGAAACAACAGCCCACTATAATCAATTAGGGCATGTTATAACCATTTTTGACGCACTTTACAAAGTTCGAAATATAGCAAAGGAGTCTAATTTGAGTTTGGATGAATTGTTTTTATTAGGTAAGTTACTATCTAGTCGACAAGTTATTTCATTAAAAGAAATTCAGTCAATGTCATATCGATATTTAATATGTATGAACGTGGTTATTAATGATCTTTATCAAAAAGGATATTTAGAAAAGTATCGTAATTCAATAGATGAACGTATTGTAAATGTAAAATTTATTGAATCACGAGCATATGAAACAAATAAATTATTTATTAGATGTTACAATAAGTTTCAAGAGGAAATGAAGTACAATAAAATATCATAATATGTAAGGAGAATGAATTCATGATTCTAGATAATGTGAATCCCAACGATTTGTTTCCAACAGAGTCAAAAGGCCCTTCAGTATTAGGTGTCATTGAGTATAATGTTCAAGGCCAAAGTGAATTTGAAGGAGCATTTATTGCCACTTCTGAAAGATTAATTATGAATGTAGATATGAATGGTCAATTCTATTATAGAAATATCCCATATAATGAAATAGAAGAAATACATTTTAATGGCACAGGTATTTTGTTTACTTTTAATATTGGAAAAGTACCAATGAAACAAATCAAAACTAAAGACGTTAAAGCATTCGTTGATTATGTGGAGTCTAAAATTAAATAATCAAAAAGTTGAATAAAACCTAAAATACGCTACTATGATTCTAAAGGAAACAACGCTTGTTATAGTTATATTATTATTACTATTAGATGAGGCTAAAAACATGTGAGTCTGTAACATAAATAATATAATGTTGCTATTTTGCAAATTCGCAGTAGTTGACTGAGATGAGAAGACGCTTAAATCATGCTTTCCTCAGTTCTGGTCATTCTTGTAGGGTTGGGACGACGAATTTTTATAAAGAATTCTGTCTCAGTCCTCTTTTTTATCTCCAAATGAATACCTATAGTGACTAATTGATTATATATAATTTAATTGATGTAACTTGTTATTGATAATTAATATCATTTGAATTTCATAAAAATATTGAAATATTATACATAAATGTTATAAAGTAATTTTTATAGCATAAGAAATGTTTGGTAAGTAATAAATAGTAGACATGAACCTTGTAGCAACAAGACGTACATCAGAGGAGTGGTTTAGAATATGGGACAAATTAAAGACATTAATGATTTAGTTAACGCAACATTTCAAGTTAAAAAGTTCTTCAAAGATACTAAAAAGAAATATAATTTAAATTATGAAGAGGTTTATATTTTAAATTATATTGCGAGAAGTAAAACGAATGAAATAACTTCAAAGGAAATTGCAACGTATTCAGAGTTTAAACCTTATTACTTAACTAAAGCATTACAGAAGTTAAAAGATTTACAGTTACTTTCAAAAAAACGTAGCATACAAGATGAAAGAATAGTTATTGTTTATGTAACAGATGAACAACGAGACAAAATTAATAAACTGATTGCTGAATTAGAGAAGTACATTAAGTAATCAACGTTTATTCATAAAAGACTTAAGTTTTGAGAGATTTAATCTCATTGACTTAAGTCTTTTTGTGTTTATAATCCCTTAAGTGGTTAACTTTCAATTTGTAATGTCGAGTGATAAACTAGGTTTAAATAATAATGACAATGAACAGGTGATATAATTGATCGATTCAGTTCTGATTAATACAGATATTCAAAAGAAATGGATAAAAAAATTTCAATCAATAGAAGAGACGTTTAAAGCAAGAGCAACAGAGAATGATAAACAGTCTAGGTTCCCTTATGAGAATATTGAATGGCTAGTTAAAGAAGGTTATAGCTTACTAACGCTACCTGTAGAATATGGTGGAGAAGGTGCCACTATTGAAGATATGGTTGTTTTGCAAACATATTTAGGTGCTATTGACGGTGCAACAGCATTATCTATTGGTTGGCATTTAAGTGTTATAGGTCAAATATATGAACAAACGATGTGGAAGCAGGACATGCTTAATCGCTTTGCAAAAGATATCGAAAATGGAGCTCTTGTTAATCGAGCGGTAAGTGAAGCGGATACAGGGAGCCCAACTCGTGGAGGCAGACCTGCGACACATGCAGTAAAACAAGATGACGGTTACTTATTAAATGGTGTTAAAACGTTTACATCAATGAGTAAAGCATTGACCCATTATATTGTAGCTGCATATGTAGATGATTTACAGGAAGTAGGTTTCTTCTTAGTACCAAGAGAATTTGATGGTGTAGAAATTGCAGATAATTGGAATATGGTAGGTATGAGAGCTACAGAAAGTCACGATTTAGTATTGAATGATGTATGGATACCTAAAGACTTTTTCGTAGAGTCAAAAAGAAAGCCACAACCGAATGGCTGGATATTACATATTCCAAGTACATATTTAGGAATTGCACAGGCGGCAAGAAATTATGCCATAGACTTTGCGACGAGTTATGGTCCAAATAGTATAGAAGGAACTATTAGTCATTTACCAACTGTACAACAAAACATTGGGAAAATGGAGTCTTTACTATTATCAGCACGTCACTTTTTATGGAGTACCGCAAAAGGATATAATTATTCAGAAAATCAACCACACTTATGGAATGAAACATCTGCTAGTAAAGTGCTAGTGATGAACCAAGGGTTAAAAGTTGTTGATTTAGCGATGAGAATTGTTGGTGCAAAAAGTCTGGAAATGGATCGTCCGTTACAACGCTATTATCGAGATATGAGGGCTGGATTACACAATCCACCAATGGAAGATGCAGCATACACTAATATAGCGAAATCTTTATGTAATTTATTTTATGAGTCTAATAACTATAGATTTTAGGAAGTGGGACAGAAATAATATTTTCTCAAAATTTATTTCGTTGTATCCCCAGCTTGCTTA
>NZ_KV830612.1:0-1373 GCF_001836805.1 Staphylococcus sp. HMSC062A01 | reverse complement strand
AGACGAATGTCGGCATAGCGTGAGCTATTAAGCCGACCATTCGACAAGTTTTGGGATTGTTAAGGGTTCCGAGGCTCAACGTCAATAAAGCAATTGGAATAAAGCATCTATGATTATTTGAAAACATAAGTTATAATACATTCAAAAATATTTTTGAATGAGGTGTAATTATGATTCAGACTATTGTAACTGCTGCTATTCTTTATATTGCGACAGCAGTAGATTTATTAGTGATTTTATTAATATTTTTTGCTAGAGCAAAGACTAAGAAAGAATATCGAGATATTTATATTGGTCAATATGTAGGATCTGTGGCATTGATTGTCGTAAGTTTATTCTTTGCCTTTGTCTTAAATTATGTTCCTGAAAAATGGATATTAGGATTATTAGGGTTAATACCGATTTATTTAGGAATTAAAGTAGCTATTTATGATGATTGTGAAGGAGAAAAGAGAGCTAAAAAAGAATTGAATGAAAAAGGATTGTCTAAATTAGTTGGTACGGTTGCAATTGTTACGATAGCAAGTTGTGGTGCTGATAATATTGGTTTATTTGTTCCGTATTTTGTGACATTAAGTGTTACTAATTTATTAATTACTCTGTTTGTCTTTTTAATTTTAATTTTCTTCTTGGTATTTACTGCACAAAAATTATCTAATATTCCAGGAGTTGGAGAAATTGTTGAGAAATTTAGTCGTTGGATTATGGCTGTTATTTATATAGCTTTAGGTTTATTTATTATTATTGAAAATGATACTATTCAAACAATTTTAGGATTTATATTTTAATTTAGGGTGCGATTTTATATGAGTTATGAAAATGCTTGTGATGTGATCTGTGTACATGAGGATAAAGTTAACAATGCTTTAAGTTTTTTAGAAGATGATAAATCTAAGAAATTACTTAACATTTTAGAAAAAATTTGTGATGAGAAGAAATTGAAAATCATATTATCTTTGATTAAAGAAGATGAGTTGTGTGTTTGTGATATTTCTTTGATATTGAAAATAAGTGTTGCTTCAACTTCACATCATTTAAGACTTTTATATAAAAATGATGTACTTGATTTTTATAAAAAGGGAAAGATGGCATATTATTTTATTAAAGACGATGAAATAAAAGAATTTTTCTCTAAAAATCAGGAGGGTTTTTGAAACGAGTGAAACGAGTTTCTTCTTGTCTTGATACTATAAAAAAGCAAAGATATAACATAAAATGACTTATCGGAAGTTATCTATTATCCCTTATTCAGAGATGATATAATATACAGGTCGCCTATCTCTCAGGCGTCAATTTAGACGCAGAGAGGAGGTGCATATCAGATGGTCGAAGCTCTTGTTCACATCACGACCACAGTCATCAGTGGTTGTATT
>NZ_KV830611.1:0-2148 GCF_001836805.1 Staphylococcus sp. HMSC062A01 | reverse complement strand
GCTTAATAGCTCACGCTATGCCGACATTCGTCTCCAAGTTTAGTTAAGGGTTCTTCTCAACGCACAATAAATTTTCTCGGCATAAATGCCGTGTTATAATTAAAATACCTTTTCTGGTTTTTTTCGTATTATTTTTCCACTTTTATCATCCAAAAAGTGAGTAAGAGCTACCTAAATTTTAAATGGTGGCTCTTTTTTTATATTCTAATTTATTACAAATCAGAATACCTTTATTTTTAATTTTAAGACGGTATTTTGAAAAATTAGAGTTATTTATATAGTTTTATACCCAAAAACTTATATTGGCTCTTAAAACACAAATGAGAGCCAAATAAATATATTTTAATTTCACAAACAAAAATTTGAGCAAAACCAGTGACAAATTTTTAGACACTGCCCATCTATATGCAAATTAAAAATTGGCATAAAATGGCTCCAAAATTCATCAACTTTTTTAGTTCCTGCAGGGGCAATTTCTTTCAAGAAACACCCAATTTTTGAATTGGCTCCAAATTCTTTGTAAGAGCATAAGGGAAATTTGCTACCATTTTGAATGGTAGATCTGGCGAAGCCAGACATTTCAAGGGTTACAACATTTTACATTAGGTGCCTGAAATTTGTTTTGTACCCAGAATGTACCCACAAGATATTGTGTTGTACCCATTTTGTCCCCACATCATATTGTGTCTGTACCCAAAATGTACCCAGCCATTTTTAGCGTATTTTCAACAAAAAAACGCTAGCTTTTTTCTAACGTTTAAGAAAATTTATTTTTATTTTTCTTCTTCAATTTCAACAATCACTTGATGATTAATTTCTTGTTTTTCATTTTCTGTTAAATCAAAAAGTTCACTCGTTAAATATTCTTTTTTATTCCAAATATAAAAATATACTGTCAAATCACCTTCTTTTAGAAAATGCAATTGGGCATGTTTTCTGTTCTATTTTATTTCTTTAGACAGTCTAAAATAAATAATACTATTGCTTTTCAATTAACATTTTATAGTTAATTAAAATAATTTTAGGAAGATTAAAATAAAAAATTTTGAGTATAATCATTTCGATGAATCTTATTATGCACTTTATATTTTTTTATTCTCTAGTAAATAAAAAGATAAAATGATCATTATTGAATTTGATATTGAGAAAAAAGTATTTAATCAATTTCAAAAAGTGAAACAAATGTATGAATTGCTTAGATTACTTTTTTAGTGATTTTGTTGTTGAAATTAATACTAAAAGAAGGAGTCTTAAGAGTCTTTGGTTAAAAAAATTAAGACTCTTAAGAGTCTCGACGTCGGCTGAGGCTTATGAAATCAACAAAAAAAGGAGTATTCAGACAATTAAAAGTGGTCTTGTAACAGTTGTAAAGAGTCTGCAACAAAGTATCATATTACACCCTTCAGTTCAATGCATAAGAATGCTTATAATCACCTTTATATAAAGCTTTTAAGCTATTTATGATGAACAATTGAGCATAATGAATAAAAGATAAATCTTTCAGCTATGCTGAATACCACCAAAGATGGTACTAGATTTCCTTATGCTCATGTCAAATACTCTTTAAAAAGACTCTCATGTTTGTAATATTTCCAAAAACAAAACATGTCTGAAGACAAAAGTAGCTATTTTTTTCTTCACTTTTTACTTTAAGTGCTTATTTTTATTTTCAAAATAAGCATTATTAGTAAAATAATTGGAAATAAAAAAAGAGAAAACTAAGTAAATATCTTTACTCAGTTTGGGATAGAAAGATTCAAAATTAAAATTACATTCGACTCATTTTTTGAACATTAGCGACTTACTTTTTGTTTATGATGTATATCAATTCAATCTGAATCTTGATTTTTTGGAATAATAAATACAACCTTTTCTTTCCGATCATTAACAAAATAAATGGCAAAAACGATTTTATTAAGTCACTTTTATAACTAAGAAAGATTGTTAAAGAATATAAAAGCGGTTAGTGTTTTTATATTCTTTAAAGTTAAAACAACGTTAAATGATCATTTTATTTGTTATCTTATGCGACATGTTTGAGCCATTTTTAAACGAATAATAACCGTTTATAGAAAAAAATAGGACTAAAACAGAAACGTTTTAATCCCACCTACTTGCTTAACTACAGTTCATTTTCAGATTTACTCA
>NZ_KV830610.1:0-74576 GCF_001836805.1 Staphylococcus sp. HMSC062A01 | reverse complement strand
ATTGTTATTATCTTTTGACATTAATTCCACCTCCTTAATCTATATCTTTATATTCAAACACTCTTAATGGCTCAAACTGAATAACGTATTTACCATAACGAATATATAAACGATTTTATCATTTTACTAATTTAAAATGTATAATGTATAAAAAATATTAAGCTATTAATTATTTTTAGACGCTGAGAGAGGCTTTGTGTTGCATTGAGAAATGGAAAGAGGGATAACTGTATTAATGAAGTCATAAAATGTTTAGTATATTATTTGCATACAACTAGATTCTTCAAATATAGAAAAATTGTTTATGAATTAAAGAATAATAAATACTTTTGACTAACACCAGATATAAGTAAGTTAGTTCAAGATAAAATATACATAACAATCTTACGTTGGTTGGTAGATTTTAAAACGATAAATATATTGATACTAAAGAAGTTAAATATTCATATTCACATTCTTAACGAGTAACAAATGTTAAAGTAGATAACATACATGATTTAAAAATTTCTGACGGTGCAAATTATGTATTTGTTGGTAAAACAACTGTGGTAGTTAAGGGTAGTGACATCTTTTACTTAGAGTTTATGTCATGACATAATTATGACATAATGGATTGGAAAAACTAAAAAATATGGTATAATCAAATTACGGAAACGGCTTTAAATAGGGATTGTTAAGAGTTATTTTATAGTATTTTTAGGTATACTTAATGCCAGGTATGATGTAAAACGATATATATATTATGATAGAGTATGAAAAGGGTAGCTGAAGTAGCTACCCTTTTATTGTTCATATGAAGGTTCGATATTTTTAAGTTTTACTTAATAATGTTATCTAAAATATGACTAAAAAAACAAGTAAAAATGGCTTTGAAACAAATTTAAAGGATTTTTGGGTGATTATTGCTTTCTAAATATAGCATTATGACCTTCTCCGCCATCTAATTTGATAGTTTCGCCATTTTCTTCAACTTTATAATTTATACTTTCTTTATCATTACCATCAGTAAATATCATTTTTCCACCTTTTATTGTAAGTTTTAATGTTTCGCCACCATATGTTAATTTAGCTGTATTGGCATTATCTTTTGGAACTTCTAAAACCATGTCGACATTTAAATAGTCAATACCACTACTCTGTGCAAAATTATATTTTCCTTTTTTTAGTTCATTACCACATGCAGCAAGTAATAATACCAAGCCAGTAATTGAGATAAAATAAATTAATTTACGTTTTATAAATGATCCCCCGAATAAGTATTGTTAATATCTTATGATAATAATTAATTAGTTTTAGAAACTCTCCCATATGCTATTAATGAACCAGCTGCAAATAATATAGAAGCGAAATTGAAATTAAACCAGAATTAGATTGCTTACCTGTTTCTGATAAAGATTTACTATTTGATTTAGATTCGTTTAATGAAATGTTATTTTTATTTGTTATATTACTGAGGTCATCAGTTGATGTAGTTTTGTTAGTAGTATTTTGAACTGATTGATAATTATCGTTAGATAGCTTTTGGCTATACAAAGATTTGTCCAATTCATATTTACCATTATAAGTGAAGTTACCTTTATCAATAGTAGCATTGTATCCACTCTCTGTAGTTATATCACCGTTTTTATAAACCCTTATAGCTCCAGTTCCAGCACCAGATTTATTTCCATACTGAACTAAAATAGTAATTTCCTTTATTTTCTACATCATAATAATTTTCTAATCTAGGGCCATCCTTACCATTTTTATTCATAACTTCAACAGCGATATTAGTAGCATTGTTAGCATTTACTACGCTATCAGTAGCATGTACATGTTGACTTGCTCCGACCCCTGTAAATAATAATGTTCCGGCTAATACTGATGTTACTAAAACTTTAGATTTCCTCCTTGATAAATATTAAAAACCACTTTTTTAAGTGGTACTCAATACAAATTAACAAATAGAAAGGACATATTATGTCTATAAATAAGGTTTTTGTATAATGTTTGTAGGAAATAAGATGAGATTAATAAACTGAAGCCCTATATTAAGAATATTATTGAAAAAATAGTAATTTTGATTTTGAAAAATCAAATACAAGGAAAACATTAATGCTACTAAGCATTGACTTGTTATTTCTTACGAAGCGGAGGTTTATTGGTTCACAAATCCTATCACAATAGAAAATTTAAGAAGTAAATTAAAAAAGAAATTTTATTATATAATCGGTTTTAGTGGGGGTGAAGCTTTTTAACAATAAATATACCAATAATTTAAGTTCTAATATAGTTGATAAATACATATTTTAATTTAATGAAATATTATATAATAAATATATAAATGTTAGGCGGTGATAACATGCATACTTATTCAAATAAAGATGATTTAATATTTGAAATTAGTAAGAGGGCTGAACTTTTTATTAATGAATTTAGTGATGTATCAGAATCAGATAAGGATGTATATAAAATTGGTGTCGATAGAACACCTGCACAGATGATCGCATACCAGCTTGGATGGTTAAATTTAATTCAATCGTGGGAGAATGATAATAAAAAATATACCAGTTGTAACCCCAAGTCCTGACTATAAGTGGAATAATTTAGGAGGATTATATCAAGAATTCTATAAAACGTACTCAAACTACACATTAGAACAACTTATTAATCAGTTCAATAAGGAAGTAGATAGCATTATTAATTTAATTAAAAGTTTAGATAATGTAACATTATTTGAGAGCGGAAAAGGCAATGGGCTTCATCAACGCCTTCCAAATGGCCAGTTTGGAAATGGATTCACATTAACATCGTAGCACCATTTAAGTCATTTAGAACTGAAATTAGAAAATGGAAGAAACAGAAATATAAAGATAACTTAACTTTCGAAAGTTTATAACAATTTGAAAAAACATATTATCTAAAATAAAGACGAGTCTAGGAATTAAACCCAAGACTCGTCTTTTAATTAAGAACTATAATCCGAAAATTTATAATAAATCTAATAACCATGCTCCAAATAAGATAAATAGGATGAGTGATACTATGAACAAATATAAATTTTTGGGTACATGTCCTTTCGAAGTAAAAGCGTAAAGATACAAATAATACGAAGTGGAGATTAATGTAATAATAAGCAATATTGAAAAAATAATTACCATTTATATCACAGCTTTCGAGTTATTTTTAATTTCGATAGATTGAATAAATCGAATATAAATACTTCTTCAATGTCATCCTAATTACTTTTTTTATTTATATCAATCTCTTACTTTAAATCATCGATTGCTTTTGCGATTGATTCAAAAACATGTGGGATGTCATCTTTTTCAATGCAACTGAAAGCAATACGGATATCTGAGTCATTTAACGCTATAATACCGATTGAATATTCGTTAATTAAATGCGTACGTAGTTCTTCAGGATTTACTCCATTGACTTTGACTGCCATGAAATAACCAGAATTGAAATCATAGGCTTGCCAATGATTTTTGTATTTATCGTCATAAACAACAGTTTTTGTAACTTCATATCTTTCTTGTAATGTATCTATATTTTGTTGGATTTCTTTATCAAATTCATCATTATTTTCTAAAACGTATTTAATAACACTTTGAGAAGGCATTGGTCCACTTGAAATATTACTTCTTATTAAACCTTTAACTTTCGCTTCTAGCACTTCTTTAGCAACATTATTATTTAATCCAAATGTAAGGAAACCAACACGTAGCCCCCACGCAAAGAATTCTTTAGTAGCACCATCTAAACGAATTGGTAAAATATTGCTTGATTCAATTTGATTTAGTGCAGTAAAAATAGACTGACGATAAACATCTTCATAGAATAAACCATAATATGCATCATCTACTACAGCTATCACTTTTGTTCCTTTTTCAGCTAGTGAACGAACCGCTGAAACTATAGTTGTAACTTCATCATTGTTCGGTGTATAGCCGGTAGGGTTGTTTGGATAATTTAAAATTAAAATGACTTTGTCTTGATTGAAATTTTCTAAAGTAGTAACTAAATCATTTGTTGTGTAATGTCCTTCTTGGTTAAAGATTGAATATGTCTCAATATTTGCAGAATGACGTGTTTCATAAATTAATTTGTAGTTACCCCAATTATGTGTTGGTACTAAAACAGTATCTCCACTCTCTACAAATAAATCAGCAATTAAAGATAACCCATGAGTTAACGCATTAGTGACAATAGGTCTAGTAATTGTCTCTTTCGATAAATCAGGGTTTTCTTTTAGCATTTTGTCTTGCCATAAATCTCTTAAAGCTTCTAATCCTTGAGGTGGGGCGTACGGAAAGACTTCATCTGGAGATAAATGATTATAGACATCAAATAAAGTATCAGCATACATTTTCCCGTTTTTATTAGTAGCCATTCCAATTGTAGCGTTATATTTAGTTTTTTTAGCATCAGCAGATTGAGATAAAATGCCTTTTGGATAATACATTGATTGACCTAAATTTGATAGCATACTTAATATTTCTGGACAATGATCAACAAGTTGATTATTTAAATTTTGTGCTAATGGGTTCATTTATTTAACCTCACTTTATTTTAGTGTTTAATAATATATTATCTTTAAATCACTTAAAGATAAAGTGTTCTTATAATGATTACATAGAATTGAGAATTGAGTTTTTAAAAAATGCGAATATTTGTTCGTATTTTATGTTAGAATAATGTCAGGTCATCATAAGATATGACACTTTTCATTTGGAGGTGTAGTGTAATGTCGTGGCTATTAGATGGTATGGTGACATTAATTTCGGGTGGTATACTCGTTATATTTCGTGTTTGGTTAGAATCTAAGTGTAAAGATAAATAGATGACCATACACAAAAACCCCTAACTTGCCGTTACAAGTTAGGGGTTGTGTAATGTAATTCGTGGATACAATTAAATTGTAACACATGGATTAATATTTTCAATTTTAAATGTATTTAGTAAGCAAATTTATAATTTTAATTTGTTATAATACATGTATTGAGGTGTTGATTATGATGAAACATTTAACTAAGATTTTCGTTAGTTTGGCAATTATCTTATTTCTTATTGGATATTATTTACAGGCTACAGGACACGAGAATCAAGGTGTTAAATTATTATTAGCAGCAATTATGTTTATCATATGTGCTTTTATTAATCGTAATAATGATAGAAAGAAAAACAGAAAATAACATTTTTAAACTCTATACTAGCGTTTGACGTTAGATATAGAGTTTTATTTTTAAAAATAATTGTATCTATAATGTATATACAATTTGTAGCTTTAATACCAATAATTATAAGTGTTTACATTATTTCCTTTACAAACGTGTATATAGTGTGTATATTATTTATATACAGTTATTAAAGGGGGACATCAATGAAAATTATATTGAAGAACACCAGTGAACAACCCATTTATGAACAAATCAAACAACAAATAAAAGAGAATATTTTAAAGGGTTATGTTGAAGCTGGTAGCCACTTACCTTCGATGCGTGAGCTTGCAAAGGATTTACAGGTGAGTTTAATTACAACTAAAAGAGCTTATGAAGATCTTGAGAAAGAAGGATTCGTAACAACTGTTCGAGGAAAAGGTACATTTGTTAAAGAACAAGATAGTTCCATATTAAAAGAAAAGCAATTCTTTGTAATTGAAAATCTTGCTCGATTAATGATTAAAGAAGCAAAAACAATAGATATGCCTCTCAAGGAATTAAAAGAAATACTAGCTTTAATTTATGAGGAGGAAGAAGAATGAATGTCATTGAAGTAAAAGATGTCTCGTTACAAAGTAGTGCATTTTCAATAAACAATCTTTCATTCAGTATTCCTCAAGGATTTGTAACTGGATTCATTGGGGCTAATGGGGCAGGGAAAACAACGATAATTCGTATGATAATGGATATTATAGAACCTAATCATGGTCATATATCAATATTTGGTGAACAAATAGCAAACAAACCGAAATGGATAAAAAATAAAATAGGTTTTGTTTATTCAGAAGTTTATTTTAACCAACAATGGACTGCAAAAAAACTTGAAAAAATGGTTTCACCATTTTATACCGATTGGGACTCACAAGCATTTAAAAATTATTTAGAAAAATTCAATTTACCTTTCAATGAAAAAATAAAACATTTTTCTACAGGTATGAAAATGAAATTGTCTTTAGCACTAGCTTTGAGTCACCATGCTGAATTGTTTATATTAGACGAACCAACTGCGGGGTTAGACCCTATTGTTCGTAATGAAGTGTTAGAAATTTTACAAAGTGAATTACTCGACGAACATAAGACTTTATTTATTTCAACCCATATTATTTCGGATTTAGAGAAAATTGCTGACTATCTTGTACATATAAAAGATGGAGAAATTATTATGCAAGGTTTTCGTCATCAACTTCAAGAACAATACTCAATTGTACAAGGTGATAATCAAGATTTAGACGAGGAATTAAATCGCTTGTTCCTTTATAAAGAAGTGAAGTCGACAGGTTTTGTTGGTTTTACTAAACAGGCACAAGTGTTTAAAGAATTGTTCGGAAAAAAAGTTAATATTAAACAACCTACGATTGAAGAACTTATGATCTACATCGAAAAGTCTAAAAGTAATGACAATCAACAGGATTTTCAGCAAAGTAGGTTGATAAAATGAAACAATTACTAATTAGAAATTTTAAATGTAGGAGTATAACGATTGCCATTTATATCTTATTACTTCTATTAAATCCGTTATATGCTTTCGTATTTTCTAAAACAGAACTTTATTTTTTATTCTATGCACCGATTGCAATCACATTAATGGCGGTTAGCATATTAGACTCTGGACACTTGTTTAGACTACATAGAAGATTAGGAGGTAAAAGTTCATATTTGTTTTACGAAAGTTTACCTGTCTCTAAAAAAGACATGCTTAATGCGAATTACCTTACCTGTATCGTATTAACACTTTTTGGTGGTGTTATTATCGCTTTGTACAATTTTCAATCTTCTAATATTGATTTTGGGGATTTAAGATACTCAACTGCGATTGCTTTTATATTTGTAAACTTTTTAAGTATTCCAATTGCATTTAGTAGGAATACTGAAAAGAAACGCGAAGGGATATCATATGCACCTTATATCTTGATAATGATGTTAGTTTTTCCATTCGCTATTACAATGGTTTTTACACTAATTAATGCATTCGTTTTTCATCATCATATTTCTTATAATATCTTTGGCATATATTACAATTATGGTTTATTAAGCTTAAGTATTGTTTGGATGGTTATAAATTATTTGATTCAATTAAGACGTATAATTCATCGTGAAAATAAAGGAGGGCCTATATGAAATTAGAAAATATTACAAAAACATATGGAGATAACAATGTTTTAGATAATATCAATTTTGATTTTGGAAATAGCAAAATTGTAGGTTTAATTGGTAAAAATGGTGTTGGTAAAACAACATTAATGAAAGTCATGAATGGCAATATTATTAATTTTAAAGGGAAAGTTCAATTAAATGATAACGAGAACGTTGGCTATCTTATTGAACATCCGAAATTATATGATAATAAAACAGGATTAAATAACTTGAAATTATTTGCTCAAGTTCTAGGCAAAGGTTTCGACAAAGAATATACAGATAAAATCATTGACGCATTTGGTATGAGACCATACATTAAGAAAAAAGTAAAAAAGTATTCAATGGGTATGAAACAAAAACTTGCGATAGCAGTTTCATTAATGAACAAACCCAAATATCTAATTCTTGATGAACCGACAAACGGTATGGATCCAGATGGCTCAATTGATGTATTAGAGACTATTCAATCATTAGTGAATGATTTAGAAATGAAAATTCTAATTTCAAGTCATAAATTGGAAGATATTGAATTGATTTGTGATAGAGCTGTCTTTCTACGTGATGGAAATTTTGTACAAGATGTCAATATGAAAGATGGTAGTGCACAAGATCATACATCGATTAAATTTGAAGTTAGTGAATTTAATACAGCACTAGACTATTTAACAGAACATTTTAACGTGCTTCAATCACACAAAGATAGTGGAGAAATAATGATTAAAGCACAAAAAGATTATAAACAATTACTCAAATCTTTAGCACAAAAAGATTTATATCCTAAGTATATTGAAACAAGAAAAAGTTCGCTTCGTGATACGTACTTTAATATTAATCAAAGAGGTGACAAATAAATGAGAAGTTTACAATTAGTTAAATATGATATATTGAGTTTTTGTAAAAGCTATTTAACATATATAGCACTAATTTTAATCTGGTTAGTTTTAGGATTAATAACGTTCTTAATGGCACGAAATAATGATCAAGTAAATTATTCATCTATTTTATCTATGGCAAATTGGATGTTCTTATTCTTTGGCTTGTTAGTAGTGATTAAGACAATTACACGTGATTATTCACAAGGTACGATTCAACTTTATATGAATAAAGTGAAAAATAGAATTGGATATATTATTGCTAAAACAATTTCAATTATTTTATTTTCATTCATTTTTGCACTCATCACATATATCACATTAATGTTAGTACAAGCATTTACTGATGGAAAAAATTTAGACGGAGATAAGTTCTTAACGAACATATGGTTCTATCTTATCTTCTTACTGTTCTTTGGTTTACTCTTATTCTTAGTTACATTAATTGTTCAAAAACCGGCAGTAATCTTTACACTAGGTATATTCTTAGTATTTATAGTTCCATTTATTCAACCTTTTATTGGTTTGATTCCTGACTGGGGAGAAAAAATTCAAAAATCATTAAAGTATATTCCGTTTAGTTACTTAACTGAGAAATCTCAAACGGATAGTATTAAATTTTCAAATTGGCAATGGTTTATTTCTTTAGCATCAATTGTTGTTTTATTCATTGCTAATATTGCTTATGCAGCTAAAAGGGATATATAATATATGCCAAGAAATTGATATCCAAAAAAGAGGGTAGTAAAACAAAATTTGTTTTATTACCCTCTTACTTTATATACTTTTATAGCATTAACTTACTGATTATAGAGTCATAAACTTGATTCCATAACTCAGTATCTGATTTATATTTAGAAGCGATTTCATGATGTACTTCTTTTTCTTTATCCTCATAATTGTGTGCATCTTTAGGTGGTAGTTTTTCAGCTCTAAGTTGAGTAACAAATTCTTGAGCTTCACGAGCTCTAGGGCCCCAAACATTTACCTGTTCAAATTGATCATTCATAAAGATAAAGATTGGAATCGAGCGTGCTGTACCATTTGTTAAATATTGATCAATGAGATTTGTGTCTTCATCTCTATGGAATACGCGTACTTCTAGCTGTAGTGATTCACTTATACGCTTTAATATAGGTAAGTTCATCATAGCGTCGCCACACCAATCTTCACTTATAACCAAGACTTTAGAATAAGAACTATCTTTAAGTTGATTGATTCTATCGTCAGATGAAGGTAGTGTGAATGCATTGTAAATTGTTAATACATTATCTTTATTCAAAGTCATGCTATCGATATATTCATCAAGTGGCTGACTATTATTAAAATATGTTTCTAAATTAGCCATAAATAAAACCTCCCCGTTAAATTTATATCATTATAACAATTTTTACTAAGAAAGAATAATTATAAAACTTAAAATATATTAGTTTTATCACAATAATAAGAACGTTAAAGCAACGTTACAATTCTATAAGAAATGATTGTAGTGGTTTAGATGTTTCTCAGTAAGTGGTTATGATATATTTAAGTTAATAAGAATAGAAGTGGTGGTACGTTTGCGCATTCAAAATCGATGGATAATCTTTAGTATTTTTACAATAATAGCTATTATAGTGGTTACGTGTCTTACAATCTATAAAAATGAAAAAACTATTGATCTTACTGAAGTGAAGATAAATGATATTCAATTGAATGGACCATTTAATGAAAATGATTATGAGATAAATCATCACATAAAGTTGGATAGATACAAATTCTATAACGATAAAAATCATAAAGATTTAACTGTAAAAGTAAAAAATAAACACCAAACAGTAAAAGGGATCGTATTGATTAATGATCATGATGTAACAACCAACTTCGGTGTTAAAATTGGAGATAGAGTGGATCATGCAATCAATTATTTAGGTGATAATTATCGTAAAGATAAAGTAGGTAAAGGATATGATGCGTTAATTTATGTTGATAAAGAGCACCATATGAAGCTGTCCATTTTATATAAAGATAATGTGGTTAAACGAATTGAATTTTTTAGTCGTTAAAAAGTGATACTTTTACAATGCACATCAAAATAAGCTACTTTTCGATAAGATAGAGATAATTCAATTAAGAAAGTAAGTGAGATAATGGATAAGATTACCTTTTTAAATGAACTTGAATTAGAACTTGATGAATTACCAAGAGAAGAAAAAGATAAACTCATGGATGATTATGAAAATCATTTCTATGAACAAGAATCGAAAGGGAAATCAGAAAAAGATATTATATCGGATTTAAAAGAACCACATGATATAGGTAATGAAGTTAAAGCCAAAGAAGCAATATCCAATGCTAAAGTAACTCCCAACCTACGGAATATTATTAGGGCTATAATGGCTTCATTAAGTCTTGGCGTGCTTTCTTTTTTCTTCATCATCATCCCTATTGTAATATTTATAGCGTTATTGTTTGTTGTGTTTATATTCTCTGTTTTTTTAATTTCTCTTCCATTAATAATAATATCAATGAGTATCATTAAAGGGATTGTTGATTCGTTTAGTAATTTCTTATTTAGCATTTCATATGCCGGATTAGGTATCGTCTTATTTGTAGTTACCATGAAAATTACACAAAATTTATATCGACTTGTATTAAAATATTTAACTTGGTATATCCAAACGGTTAAAGGAAGAATTAAACAATGAAGAAAGCAATGATAACAGGCATAGTAATATTTGTAGGATTTTTCTTAGCAGCAACTTTAGTCTGGTTTGTGCATGATAAAGATGAATTTAAAAAGCTAAAATATGATAGAGCATACAGTGATGTGAAAATGAATAATTTAGATATTTACAACTATAATTCAGAAGTCACAATTAAGCAAGGAGAACATTGTGGTGTTAAATATTATGGTGATAATGATGTTAAGGTATATCGCAAAAAAGATACATTAAACATAAAAGAGCATAAATCTGACAAGAGGGGTTATAGCGTTAATATTAATCCTTTTAATCAAAGTAAATCAAAAATTGAAGTTACACTTCCAAATAAAAGTATTAATAATTTAGATGTATATTCAGGATTTGGAAATGTGAATCTTAATGGCATTAACGTTAAGAAAGGTTCGATTTATCAAGACAACAAATATTTAAAAATTCAAAATTCAAAATTTGATAATCTTTCCTACAAGAGCGATGCTGGTGGAGTAAAAATTAAAAACAGTTATATCATTAATAGTGAATTTAAGACAGGGGTAGGTAACGTCGAAGTAAATAATTCAAAGATAAAAAAATCGTTATTTGTAAGTGAACTTGGTTATCTTAATTTCACAAACATGAATAGTGAAACAGATGTAAAAGGATCAAGTAAGCATGATTATATTCATTTGGACTATAAAGATGAACCTAAAAATACTTTATTAAAATTACACCCAGGTACAGGAGAGGCAAAAGTTGAAAATAAATCTTTTAATAAAGGTAAGGTAGGAAATAGTAATAATGTAATTGAATTTTATACGGTAAAAGAAGATATCACAATAAAGTAAAATGATTGCCTACACAATAAGAGGCAATCACTTATATAAGACGACGAACGATTTTAAAGTTCGTCGTTTTTTTAATGATTTGCGAATGTTAAATCAGTATCAATTAGACCACTAAATTGTTGGATAGTTAACTCATTTCCATCTAACCAGGATTGAAAATTTATTGATGTGGGTGTTTGATTTTCACCTAGTGTCATCCAAGCGGTTAAGTTTTGCGGTTCATACATTGAAGTGTGTATCGTACCTGACCAACTTTTAAATAATTTGCTATATATTTCGAATTTTGGATTATTAAATAATTTAAAAGCTGTATGTTTATCTAAGCTTTGAGAGGTTTGTGAGACAGTACGTTCTAAACGTTCACGTGATTCTTTTGTGTAATTACGATTTTCATGCGTTAAGATTTCGAAATGATTTGTACATACTTTATCATATCTGACATCAAATGAACGTGGTGTAACCTCAACGATTGCGTGATTAAGCTTTTTATCCATTAAAATATAACTGAATGAGCTTCTATGAGGAAGTTCTTTCAAGAATCTAACGGCTTCATCAACGTCTTTGCAATATTCTAAAACAAGACGACCAATCATATAACATACAAAGCCATTAGCGGGGTGTTTACGATGCATAAAGTTATAGCCCATCGTCAAGCCAGCTTCATTCATACCATCCATACGACCTGTCACTCTAGACGTAGGCCCAATTTGCGCTAGCCCACCGTCATTAGGTTGGAATAATAAATATCTCCCATCGTATGTGGCAGGATGATAATCATAATTGCGCACCATAAAATCCTTACCTTGAAATACAGTACATCCACTCTCTTGTAAATCTGTGAAACGGTAATGTGCAAAATTTAATATCATTTGTTTTGTAGGTAAGTTCAGTACTTCTTGCATACCCATTAACTCTTCCCATATTTCTGGAGCGTATGTTTGAAATACTTGATACGTTTCGTTAACATCTATATCAAATCGGGGCATACGTTTTTTCCATTCACGTTCACGATTTTGCAATAAGGGTGTTTGTTTTAGCCATAGCGCTGTTTTGACCCCTAAATCATAATGTGATCCTTTAAACGTCATAATATCTGATTTCACTTGTTGCATGAGAAGGCCTCCTGAAAATTCTAAATATTGTAAAATAGCACTAATTGAAAACGAATATAATTATTATTATACTGAACATGATAGCAAGAAAAATTTAAAAAACAAGGAGGGGTACTATGTTTAAGGACGCATATTTAAAAGTATATAACAAAGTAAAAGCTTGGTGGTTGTATTAAACTAATTTACAATTGAAAGTTTATGAAGTTTTTGAATTTTGAAATTTATTTTATAGTTATTATTATAAGACGTAAAAAGGTATCTATTTAACCATAACAGTAAGTATGATAATATATAGTATTGTAAACATACTTATATCTATTTAGAGGTGAAACATACATGTGGGATTTAATTAAAGGTTTATTCAAATTCTTATTAAGCTTAGTAGTTATTACATCAGTAGTAGTTGGTGTAGGTGTTGTAGCATTTGCTTACATCTTCAAGAAAGACTTTGAAGATATCGAAAGAAAAACTAAAGAAATCGTTTCAGATATCGAAAGTAATAACGCGTAATAATATTAATTTAACCAGTGACTTCAGTTTTGGAGTTACTGGTTTTTTATTTCAATAAATTCAAACAATGATTAAGAATAATTGTCATAGACACCAATCTTTTAATAAAATAAAGGTAATTAGAAAATAGGAGGTATTCTGATGACGACGAAGGGTTATATCGGTTCATACACAAAAAAAGAAGGTAAAGGTATTTACTTATTCGAATTAAATGAAGACAGTGGACAAATTAGTTCTGTTAATACTGGTTATGAGATTGAAGCATCTACTTATCTTGCTCAAACAGATGATTATTTATACGCAATCACTAAAGAAGGCGCACACTGCGGGGTAGCTGCTTTTAAAAAAGAAGCTTCTGGTTCGTTAACATTAATTAATAAATGCTTAGAATCTGAAGAGGGTACAGGTTGCTATATATCGGTATCATCAGACCAAAATTTTTTATTTGAAGCAGTATACGGCGCTGGTATCGCTAGAATATATCAATTGAATAAAGATACAGGTGAGATTATTAAGTTAATTCAAGAATTAAATCACGACTATCCACTTGGAAGTCATGAGCGTCAAGAGCATTCACATGTCCACTATATAAATGAAACACCCGATTGCAAATATGTTGTAGCTACTGATTTAGGTACAGACAGTGTTGTAACTTATGAATTCAGTAATGAAGGTCTTAAAGAATACAAAGTTTCTAAATTTAAAGATCAAGATGGTCCAAGACATATTGCATTTCACAATAATGGTGAATATGCCTATATTGTTCATGAATTATCTAATTATGTTAGCGTAGCTAAATATAAAGATGGTCAATTTGAAGAACTAGAACGTCATTTAACTGTTCCTGAAGATTTTAATGATGACACTAAATTAGCGGCTGTTCGCTTATCGAATGATCAACAAACTTTATATATTAGTAACCGTGGTCATGACAGTATTGCGGTATTCACGATTACAGAGAATGGCGCGGGACTAAACCCTGTAGAAATCGTTAAAAGTGGGGACCAATTCCCAAGAGATTTTAATATTACTGAATCAGATGACTATCTAGTTTGTGCCCATCAAGAGGGTAATTATGAAATTACAGTTTTTAAAAGAGACACAAATACAGGTAAATTAACGCCAACAGATAATCAGCAAATTGCACCTGAAGGTGTACATGTTAGTTTTATTTAAGTAAAAATACAAAGCCACGGCAGTGTAAAATGTCGTGGCTTTTTACAAATTTTTACAAATTTTTAAAAAATGTTCTAATATATTTAAATTTACCTTTATAGGGCGGATACATAACACTTGAATCTAATCGGGTAGACTTAAAGATGTATGACTTGCTATGGCTAAAGGTTTGGAAAGTATATTTACCATGATATTGTCCCATGCCAGACATTCCGACACCACCAAATGGTAAATTAGGATTAGCAAGATGCATTAAAGTATCATTAATTGCACCGCCACCGAAAGATAATTCGTTTAATACACGGTGTGTAGTATTCTCATCTTCACTAAATAAATATAAACTTAACGGTTTAGCTTTACTCTGAATAATATCTACTGCCTCATTAAAATCATCATAAGTAATAATAGGTAAGATAGGTCCAAAGATTTCTTCTTGCATGATTTTAGAACTTGACGTAATACCATCTAAAATAGTTGGTTCTATATAGCGTGTTGTAGCATTTGCATTACCACCGAAAATAACATGGTTTTGATGCACATTAAGTAATTCATTTAAGCGATTAAAGTGTTTATCATTGACTATGCGACCAAAATCTGGACTTTCATCTATGTTAGTACCGTAAAATTCTTGAATACTTTGTTTAAGTGCTTCAATCAATTCGTTTTTAACCTTCTTGTTAACTAATATATAATCTGGAGCCACACATGTTTGTCCTGCATTAGTAAATTTACCGAAACTAATACGATCACTAGCAACTTTAATATTAGCGGTATCATCTACAATAACTGGAGATTTTCCGCCTAATTCAAGGGTAACAGGAACTAAATTTTTGCTTGCTGCTTCATACACGATTTGACCAACCTTGTCACTACCTGTAAAGAATATGTAATCAAATGGCAGCTTAATTAATGTTTGTGTTTCTTCTATACCCCCCTCGATAACATCTATATAATCCGTAGTAAATACGTCTTCAATAATTTGACGAATGACCGTGGCAACGTGAGGTGTTAATTCAGATGGTTTTATAATAGCAGTATTTCCAGCTGCAATAGCTCCAATTAGAGGTTCAAATAGTAACTGTACGGGATAATTAAACGGACCAATGATTAATACTGTGCCATATGGTTCTTGTTTGATATAACTTTTTGCAGGAAACATAAATAGAGGTGTATCAACTTGTTTTGTTTTAGACCAATTTTTAAGTTCTTTTCTTGCAGTTTTAATACTTTTTAGTGTGATACCAATTTCTGTGGCATATGCTTCAACAGGACTTTTTCCTAAATCAGTCTTTAGAGCATCTAGTAAATCATTTTCATGATTTTTAATACTTTTACTTAGAAGTTTTAATTGATGTTTTCGAAATTTTAAATCTTTCGTTTTATGTGTTTTGAAAAAAGCTTTACTTTCTTCAAATTGTTGCTCAATGCTTGGCAATGTGTGATACCTCCTAAATAGTAAAATCTATATTAAAGAATTAAATTAAAATAAATGATGTAATTCATCATATCTATACCCTAAATATTTTTCAATAAAAAACAGTTGAATGAAAAGATTCATTCAACTGCGTATATAAAGGCGATAACTAAATTGCCAATATGTTTTATTTAGTTAAAGCTTCAGTAATTTGAGGTACCACTTGTTTTTTACGTGACACAACGCCTGATAAGAATGCCATGCCATCATCTAATTGAACTTTAAATGCCTCGCCGACTTTATCTTTTTCTGCACCTACTACTAAGATTTTAGAATCACTATTAATAATGTCAGTAACTACTAATACAAATAAATCATACTTTTCATTAGCACTTGTTTCTAACATTGCTTTTTCAAGATCATCTTTACGGTTTAATACTTCAGCAATGTCGACAGTATTTACTTGGGCAATGCGTGTAACATAGTCGCCCATATTAAATGATTTAGCATCCATGTCTAATAATTCCTCTGCAGATTTATCAGTAGTTGATGCACCAGCTTTTAACATTTCTAAGCCATACTCATCTAAATCAACATTTGCTAAATCTTTTAAAGCTTTAGCTGCATTTACATCTTCATCAGTACAAGTAGGAGATTTGAATAATAAGCTATCAGAAATAATTGCTGAAATCATCAAACCTGCGATATGCGGTTTAATTTCAAAGCCACGTTCTTTGTACATTTTGTAAAGAATAGTAGCAGTACAACCAACTGGTTCTGCGCGGTACCAAAGCGGTGAAGCAGTTTCGAAATTAGCGATTCTATGATGATCCACAACGTGTTTAATCTCTGCGTCAGAAATTGTTTCTGCACTTTGTTGGAACTCATTGTGATCGACTAAGATTACTTCTTGACCATCTAAATTATCACTTAATAATTCTGGTGCTTTAACTTCAAAATAATCTAAAGCAAATTTAGTTTCAGGATTAATATCTCCTAAACGATATGGCGTTGCTTCAGAGTTACCAGTTAATTGTTCAAAATCAGCCATGATGATAGCTGAAGCTATTGCATCTGTGTCTGGATTTTGATGTCCAAAAATATAAGTTTTTGCCATTGTTATTATCCACCCTTATCATTTAATTTTTCATCTTATTTTATCATGTTTTATTTAGCTACATCTACCTCTGCGCCTAATGAGTTTACAAAATGTCCTAATGCCCATTTATGACCACTCTCATTGAATGAAGCAACACCATCTTTAGGAATTGTAATGTTATACCCTAAGTTATAGGCTGAAACAGCAGTGTGTAGAATACAAATATCAGTACAAACACCTACTATTTCAATATCCTTTATATTTCTCTCTTTCAATAGACTATCTAGAGGTGTACCATAGAATGAATCATAACGGCGCTTATTTAAGTAATGAATATTACTGTTTCCACTAAAGTTATTATAAAAGGCTTTAATCTTACCATATAATTCACGTCCTGCTGTGCCCTCAATATTATGAGGGGGGAATAATTGTGTCTCAGGATGGAACATATCGTTCTCATAATGTAAATCCATCATAAAGAAAATGTCATGGCCTTCAGACTGATATGTCTCTAAACGCTTCAGTATAAAAGATTCAATATCTTGCCCAGGTTTACCACATGTTAATCGACCATCATCTGCAATGAAGTCATAAGAATAATCTACTACTATTAGTGCTTTTCTAGTCATGATCAATCTTCCTCTCTATTAAATGTTTGAGGTATTTAAAAATTGTATAATTATATAGAAACGATTAAATTATTACCTCATTAATCATTATATATATTATAGCTAATCTCATTCTAAAATGGTATATAACAATATAATAGGTTTGAAAGTTTAGATAGGGGATACGTTATGTTAATAAATGCTCAAGATTATGGATTAAAAGGATGTAATAAACGCAAAGACACTAAAGCAATACAACGAGCACTGAATAAAGCAAGATATGGTGAACACACTGTACTTATACCTAGCGGTACATATTATATTTCGAAAGCACTCATCATTTATGACTCAACAACTTTATTACTAGAAGATGATACGACATTAATAAGATGTGGTAAAGATGCACTTTTAAAAAATGGCCATCGTTTCGGTTTTTATAAAGGGTATCAAGGTAATAGTCATATTTATATCAAAGGTGGTACGTTTGATATGAATGGCTCTAAATATCCATACAATAATACTGCGATGTCAATTGGACATGCAGAAGATATTCAATTAATAGGTGTAACAGTATTAAACGTAGTTGGCGGACACGCTCTAGACGCTTGTGGTATTAATGGTTTGTATATCAAGAATTGTAATTTTAAAGGTTTTAATGATTTTGATGGGGATCGTTCATTTTCTGAAGCAATTCAATTAGATATTCAAGTACCTGGTGCGTTTCCTAAATTTGGGACGACAGACGGAACCATCACTAAAAATGTAGTCATTGAGAATTGTTATTTTGGGAATTCAGATGACCATCAAATGCGTCCATGGAATAGAGCAATTGGCTCACATGCAAGCAGGTATAACAAGTTCTACGAAAATGTGCATATAAAAGATAATTGTTTTGAGGGAACTCAAGACTATGCATTAACACCTCTAAAAGCTAAAAATATGATTATTTCACGCAATAAATTCAAAAATTGTAAAGGTGGTATTCGATTTTTAGGGGTAAAAGATGGAAAAAATGCTGCTGACCCTGTTACTGGCAAAGTTATGGAATCTCAAGCTGGTGAGAATTTCAGTGTGATTGGTAATCACTTTATTGGAGAAATGAAAAAAGATGCCATTCACATTAGAAGCTATAATAATATAAAACATCAGCAAGTGTTTATCGCCGGTAATACTTTTGATAAAGCATCACAAACCATACATTTAGAAGATATAGAAGATTTAACCCTAAACCAGGGTGAAGACGTTACTATTAAAAAAATTAATGTAGACTGAGTAGAGATAATGTTTTCGAACACAACCCAACAATAAATAGCCAGTAAATACGTTTTGAAGACGCATTTACTGGCTATTTAATTTCGATACATCAGTGTTAAATAAGGGCAAGACAACAATTTTTTATAATTTCGTCATAATGCCTTACGATACTTATCTAATGGCGATTAAATGCACCTATAATTTTAACTTCAAACTCTAAAGTCTGTAATATTGTGATAACCTTATTGAGTTTTTCATTTTTCCCAATATCGGTTTGAACAAAAAATCTGTACATACCTAACTGCGTCTTAAGAGGTCTAGACTCAATCCATGACAAGTTAATGTCAAATAATGCAAATGTGTTAAGTATACTAGCTAATAATCCAGCTTTATCATGTTTAGGTGTTATCAGTAATAGCGTACTAGAAGCAGATTCATTGTAGTGCTCGTTACTTTTTACTACCAAAAAACGAGTGACATTATGTGGATAGTCTTGTATATGTGTGTCTATCGGTTCGAAACCATATGACTCTCCGCTTCCTAATGGTGCAATAGCAGCGATATGTGTGTCAATTTTCTCTAAACTTTGAATAGTACTATCAACATAATCATATAAGAAATGATGTCGATGGATATATTGACTCGTTTGACTTATTGCAGGTGCAATGGAATAAACCTTTTCAATATCATCCAGTGAAGTACCTTTATTAGCGTATAAACCAAAATTAATATCTAAATGGATTTCGCCATGAGCGTATATATCTTCTTGTGCAAGTGCATCAGCTACAATATTAATAGTACCTTCAATTGAGTTCTCAATAGGTACGATACCAACAGCATCACTATGACTATTAACGGCTTTAATTACTTCATAGAGATTTGATTTAGGTGAATATGTAACTTCTTCCTCAGATAAATAAGTTTTTGCAGCTAAATAAGAAAATGTTCCCTTAGGGCCTAAATAATATAAACGCATCTTTGTTCGTCACCTCGTATTATCGAACACTAGTGAAATGGACATTTCATTGACTGTTTCATTTTATAATGAAAATTAGGATCCTTGATTTCATTATTATAGCCATGATGATAATTTGAGGTTAGGGTCGGTGAAAGTGGTGGGGCTAACCACGACCATTTACCCGTGACATCACGGTTATTTGCTAATTCCTTTTCTTCAAATAATTGAAATTGTTTTGATGCAGTTAGGTGATCAACAATAGAAACACCTTGAGATTTAAATGAATGGTATACCGCATAATTAAGTTCAACGAGTGTTCGATCTTTATTAAAAGAATTATTTTTTAGTGTACCAAATTCAAACGCTTCTGCAATACTTTCTAATAAATTATAGCGGTAAGAGTCAGTGAAATTGCGTACTGCTATTTCGGTTACCATATACCATCCATTAAACGGGGCAGTTGGATAAGTAATGCCACCAATTTTCAAATCCATATTAGAAATGATTGGAACACCATACCATTTTAAATTTAAATCTTTTAATTTTGGATAATGTTCATGTTCTATTTCAACTTCTTTTATTAATTCATGGGGTAATTCATACCATTTTATAGAATCATTAGGTAATTGATAAATGAGTGGTAGTACATCGAAATCAGTACCTTTGCCTTTCCAACCTAAATGCTCCGCTAATTGTGTGATTTCACGTTCAGATGGATCACCGGCATGTTCATAACCAGCATATCTAATAAGTTGATTATTATAGATACGAGGTGCTTGATTAGGTGAAAAAATCGTTATATAAGGCTTGATCTTACCATTATTCGTCGCATGTTTAAGATGATGATTGATTGTATCTATAAAATCACGCTCATTATCAACATTCCTAGCATCTTCTACATATAAAGAATCCCAAAATAAGCGTCCAATACAGCGATTAGAATTACGCCAAGCAAGTTTAGCACCATACGTCAATTCTTCCGAAGTATGCGTATATGTACCAGTATGTTCAATTTCTTTTCCTATCTCTTTTATTCTTTTATCAAAAATAGATGGATTGTAATTAAGTTCACGATACATCGTTTCGATAAAACTTCTTGCTTCTTCCAATAACATATAACCACCTCGGTTCATATTATAATCTAGACATTGAATTAACTCATTCAATTACATAGATTGTCACGAATTTGTCTTATTGGTACTTATTTAAATTTTAATTGTATCAATGGTATGTGAATACGCACTTCTACTGAATTATGATAAAATGTACTAAAACATCGTTAGGAGAGATTGTGGTGTATCGTTACGAAGATGACAGTTTAATGTTACATAATGACTTATACCAAATTAACATGGCAGAGAGCTATTGGAATGATGGTATTCATGAACGAAATGCAGTATTTGATTTGTATTTTAGAAGTATGCCATTTGAGAGTGGATATGCAGTTTTTAATGGTTTAAAAAGAGTAATTCAATTTATTGAACATTTTCATTTTAGTGATTCTGATATTGAATATTTACAGTCAATAGGTTATAAAAATGATTTTTTAAACTACTTAAAAAATTTAAAGTTCACTGGTAATATTCGCTCAATGCAAGAAGGTGAATTGTGTTTTGGAAATGAACCCTTACTTAGAGTGGAGGCACCATTAATTCAAGCGCAACTTATAGAAACCGTATTACTTAATATAATCAACTTCCATACATTAATTTCGACTAAAGCAAGTAGAATTCGTCAAGTAGCACCTGATGATACATTAATGGAATTTGGAACTCGCCGTGCTCAAGAGTTAGATGCTGCGCTCTGGGGTGCTAGAGCTGCTTATATCGGTGGTTTTGATTCTACTAGTAATGTGCGTTCTGGTAAATTATTTGGTATACCTGTTTCTGGTACGCATGCACACGCTTTAGTTCAAACATATGGTGATGAATATAAAGCTTTTAAAATTTATGCAGAACGCCATAAAAATTGTGTGTTCTTAGTTGATACGTTCCACACGCTTAAATCAGGTGTTCCTACAGCGATTAAAGTAGCGAAAGAACTAGGGGATAAAATCAATTTCATTGGTATCCGTTTAGATTCTGGAGATATTGCTTATTTATCTAAAGAAGCACGCAGAATGCTAGATGAAGCGGGATTCAAAGATGCTAAAATCATTGCATCTAATGACTTAGATGAACAAACGATAATGAGTTTGAAATCTCAAGGAGCTAAAGTTGACTCATGGGGTGTAGGTACAAAATTAATTACTGGTTATGATCAACCAGCACTTGGTGCAGTATATAAACTAGTAGCAGTTGAAGATGATAACGGTCGATATGTTGATAGAATTAAACTGTCCAACAATGCAGAAAAAGTGACAACACCTGGTAAGAAGAAAGTGTATCGCATCATCAATACTAAAACAGGTAAAGCAGAAGGTGACTATATTACTCTAGAACATGAGAATCCAAATAATGAAAAACCTTTAAAAATGTTCCATCCAGTTCACACGTATAAAATGAAACATATCAAACACTTTGAAGCGATTGATTTGCATCATTCAATCTTTGAAAATGGGAAACTTGTATACCAATTGCCGAGTGAAAAAGAGGCACAAGAATACTCTAAAAATGCATTATCTAAATTATGGGATGAAAATAAACGTTATTTAAATCCTCAAGAATACCCTGTGGATTTAAGTACAGCTTGTTGGGATAACAAACATAAGCGTATTTTCGAAGTTGCAGAACACGTAAAAGAGATGGAGGAAGACAATGACTAATATACAAGATATTGTAGTCAATGAAATGAAAGTGAAGAAACATATTGATAGTGAACAAGAGTCACGTGAAATTATTCAATTTATTAAAAGCTATGTGCAATCACATTCATTTATTAAATCTTTAGTGTTAGGTATTTCTGGTGGTCAAGATTCTACTTTGACTGGTAAATTAGCGCAGCTAGCAGTTGGGGAATTACGTAATGAAGGGCGAGATTGTCAATTTATCGCTGTGAAATTACCATATGGTGTGCAGAAAGATGCAGAAGAAGTTGAAGACGCATTAAACTTTATTCATCCTGATGAAATCATTACTGTCAATATTAAACCTGCTGTTGATCAAAGTGTTAAATCTTTAAACGAGGCTGGTATTGAATTAACGAATTTTCAACGTGGTAACGAAAAAGCACGTGAACGTATGAAGGTTCAATTTTCAATCGCATCAAATCGTAGTGGTATTGTTATTGGTACGGATCATTCTGCAGAGAATATTACAGGATTTTATACTAAGTACGGTGATGGTGCTGCTGATATTGCACCTATCTTTGGTCTAAATAAAAGACAAGGAAGACAGCTACTTAAATATTTAAATGCACCAAAGCATTTATACGAAAAAGTTCCCACAGCAGATTTAGAGGATGATAAACCACAATTACCTGATGAAGAAGCTTTGGGTGTTACTTATGATCAAATTGATGACTATTTAGAAGGAAAACACATATCTAGTGAAGCCCGTGATACGATTGAAAATCACTATGTCAAAAATGCACATAAACGTGAATTAGCCTATACGCGTTACACTTGGCCTAAAAATTAAAAAAGATTTTCTAGTGACAAAATAAAAATTCACTGATAAAATTATCTCGATTTTAGATATCCATGTAAGAAAAGGGGATTAGTATGTCAGTGATAACTTCAAATCCATGGTCAATGGTATTAGCGATATTCGTCATCAACGTTTTTTATGTTACATTTTTAACAATGCGTACAATATTAACGTTAAAAGGTTATCGTTATATGGCGGCTGCAGTAAGTTTCCTTGAAGTGTTAGTATATGTAGTTGGTCTTGGCATGGTAATGTCTAGTTTAGACCAAATTCAAAATATCTTTGCTTATGCGTTTGGTTTTTCGATTGGGATTTTAGTAGGTATGAAAATTGAAGAAAGACTCGCATTAGGGTATACAGTCGTAAATGTAACCTCATCAGAGTATGAAATTGATTTACCAAATGAGTTAAGAAATTTAGGTTATGGTGTTACACACTATGCAGCATATGGTCGCGATGGTAGTCGAATGGTAATGCAGATTTTAACGCCAAGACGTTATGAACGTAAATTAATGGAGACAGTACGAAATTTAGATGAGAAAGCGTTTATTATAGCATATGAGCCAAGAGCAATTCACGGCGGTTTCTGGACTAAAGGCGTTCGAACTCGAAAAGTAAAAGCATACGAAGTAGAAGAAATAGAAAGTGTTGTGGAGCATGATGATGAAGTTCAAAGTAAATGAAAATGAAACAATCTCAGAATGTTTATCACGTATGCGTGAAGAAGGCTATATACCAGTTAAACGAATTGAAAAACCTATATACACTGAAGATGAAAAAGGTAATGTAGTAGTATTAAGACAGGATATTCAATTTGTTGGTAAAAAGCTTTGATTTAATAATGTGAATTACAACTTAAATTAATTTTATTAAGAGTGAAAAGAAGCTAAAGTACAACTTCTTTTTACTCTTTTTATTATCGGATTATTGTTAGATAAGTGTATTATTTAGATAAAATCCATTATACTAAGTTTGTAAAAAAAGATTTATACATTTGATTAATTATCTGTTAAAATAAAAATGAAGTTTTAAAAACGAACCTTTCCTGATAATTTACGTTTAATGTACAGTTTTGAATTATAAATTTATACATAGAATAGGAGTTTAGAAATGATTGATCGTTATTCAAGAGAAGAAATGGCAAATATTTGGACTGATCAAAATAGATATGAAGCTTGGTTAGAGGTTGAAATCTTGGCCTGTGAAGCTTGGAGTGAATTAGGCCACATTCCTAAAGAAGATGTAAAAAAAATTAGAAAGAATGCTAAAGTAGATGTGAAACGTGCGCAAGAAATAGAACAAGAAACAAGACACGATGTTGTGGCATTTACTAGACAAGTATCGGAAACGTTAGGTGACGAACGTAAATGGGTTCACTATGGCTTAACTTCTACAGATGTTGTTGATACGGCGCTAAGTTATGTTATAAAACAGGCCAACGAAATTATTGAGAAAGATATTGAACGTTTCATAAAAGTTTTAGAAGAGAAAGCTAAAAATTATAAATACACATTGATGATGGGGCGTACACATGGTGTACATGCTGAACCGACTACATTTGGTGTTAAAATGGCATTATGGTATACAGAAATGAAACGTAATCTAAAGCGTTTCAAAGAGGTACGTAAAGAAATAGAAGTTGGTAAAATGAGTGGTGCAGTTGGTACATTTGCTAACATTCCTCCTGAAATAGAACAATATGTATGTGACCATTTAGGTATTGATACAGCACCCGTTTCTACTCAAACATTACAACGTGACCGTCATGCATACTATATCGCTACACTAGCCCTGGTAGCTACATCTCTTGAAAAATTTGCGGTAGAGATACGTAATTTACAAAAAACAGAAACACGTGAAGTTGAAGAAGCGTTTGCAAAAGGTCAAAAAGGGTCATCAGCTATGCCTCATAAAAGAAATCCTATTGGTTCAGAAAATATAACAGGTATTTCAAGAGTGATTCGAGGTTACATTACAACGGCTTATGAAAATGTGCCTTTATGGCACGAACGTGATATTTCTCACTCTTCAGCTGAACGTATCATGTTACCAGATGTTACAATTGCTTTAGATTATGCTTTAAATAGATTCACTAATATTGTTGATAGACTAACTGTTTTTGAAGACAACATGAGAAATAATATCGATAAAACATTTGGACTAATCTTCTCACAACGTGTATTACTAGCGTTAATTAATAAAGGCATGGTTCGTGAAGAAGCATATGATAGAGTGCAGCCTAAAGCAATGGAATCTTGGGAAACTAAAACACCATTCCGTCAATTAATAGAAAAGGATGAGTCTATCACTAATGTGCTTTCTAAAGAAGAATTAGATGAATGTTTCAACCCTGAACATCATTTAAATCAAGTTGATACAATCTTTAAACGTGCAGGTTTAGAGTAATAAGTTAACGGTTTTCAATAAAAATACTACACTTTAACTATTTAATGCGTTAAAATGAGATTATATTGAAAACGGATTATAGGGGTTGTTTGAGATGCAAATAGAGAAATTACGAGGACAAGCGTTAGATGAACTTTTTGATGCAATTCTTACACTTGAAAATAGAGAAGAATGTTATCAATTCTTTGATGATTTATGCACTGTCAATGAATTACAATCATTATCTCAAAGATTACAAGTTGCTAAGATGATTAAACAAGGGTATACTTACGCAACAATCGAAAAAGAATCTGGTGCTTCTACAGCAACAATATCTAGAGTAAAACGATCATTACAATGGGGTAATGACGCATATACAATGATATTAGAACGATTAAATATAGAAACAAAAAAATAATAATACGTTTAACATATATTTATAAATTGAAATGCTCCCTTCAAAATTGACAATAATTTGGATATTTTGATGGGAGCATTCTGTTTTATATTGAATTTATACAGGCTAATAGTAAGTAAACAACTTTTAATTTACTTAATTTTTAACAAATAAACTTATAAGATATTAGGTCTTTCGTTCTTTAAAAGACAGTATAGATTCTAATGATTCTGTTTAGAATTGGTACAACAAAAATGATATAATTTAGTGTATGTTAAAAAAAGGAGTTAAAGGAATATGTATGACATTAAAGCGTGGCAACATGTGTTTAAATTAGATCCCGCCAAAGAAATAAGTGATAATGATTTAGATTCACTATGTATGTCAGATACTGATGCTATCATGATTGGTGGCACAGATAATGTTACCGAAGATAATGTCATTCATTTGATGAGTAGAGTAAGAAGATATCCATTACCATTAGTCCTTGAAATATCTAATATTGAGAGTATTATTCCTGGTTTCGATTTTTATTTTGTACCAACAGTTCTAAATAGTAAGGATACTACATATCATAATGGAATGATGCATAAAGCTCTGAAGCAATTCGGATTCATGGTTAATTTTGATGAAGTCGTATTAGAAGGGTATTTGGTTTTAAATCCTGATAGTAAAGTAGCACAATTAACGCAATCAAATACTAATATAGATATTGAAGATGTAGAGGCATATGCGCAAATGGTTAATGAGATGTACAAACTACCGTTGATGTACATAGAATATAGTGGTCAGTATGGCGATATTGAAAAAGTGGAAGCCGCATCCAGATTATTAACGAATACACAATTGTTTTATGGCGGTGGCATTACATCTATAGAACAAGCCAGAGAGATGGCACAATATGCTGACACTATTATAGTAGGTAATATTATTTATGACGATATTAAAAAGGCTATTAAAACAGTAAAAATAAAAAAGGAGTCTAATAAATGAATTCATTAGTTAATAATATGAATAAAGAGCAAAGTGAAGCGGTAAGAACTACAGAAGGTCCATTACTAATTATGGCCGGCGCTGGTTCAGGTAAAACGAGAGTATTAACACATCGTATCGCCTATTTATTAGATGAAAAAGACGTTTCTCCTTACAATATATTAGCAATTACTTTTACAAATAAAGCAGCTAAAGAAATGAAAGAACGTGTTGAACAATTAGTAGGGGAAGAAGCACAAGTGATTTGGATGTCTACATTCCACTCTATGTGCGTAAGAATATTAAGACGTGATGCAGATAGAATAGGCATTGAACGTAATTTTACTATTATTGATCCTACTGACCAAAAATCCGTCATAAAAGACGTTCTAAAAAATGAAAATATTGACAGTAAACGCTTTGAACCAAGAATGTTTATTGGGGCGATTAGTAACTTAAAAAATGAACTTAAAACACCAGAAGATGCAATTAATGAGGCTAATGACTTCCATTCGCAAATGGTAGCTACTGTTTATAGTGGATACCAACGTCAATTGACTCGAAATGAAGCACTTGATTTTGACGATTTAATTATGAAAACAATTCAGTTGTTTGAACGCATTCCAGATGCACTTGAATATTATCAAAACAAATTCCAATATATTCACGTAGACGAATATCAAGATACAAATAAAGCACAATATACATTAGTAAAGTTGTTAGCTAGTAAATTTAAAAATCTTTGTGTAGTTGGTGACTCAGATCAGTCAATTTATGGTTGGAGGGGTGCAGACATTCAAAATATCCTATCTTTTGAAGAAGATTACCCTGATGCTAAAACGATATTTTTAGAACAAAATTATCGTTCTACAAAGACCATCCTGACTGCTGCAAATGAAGTCATTAAACATAACTCAGAAAGAAAGCCTAAAGGCCTGTGGACTGCAAATACAGGTGGCGAAAAAATTAAATATTATGAAGCAATGACTGAGCGTGATGAAGCTGAGTATGTGGTTAGAGAAATAATGAAACACCGTAAAGCTGGAAAAGATTATAGTGATATGGCAATACTTTATAGAACCAATGCACAATCACGTGTTTTAGAAGAAACATTTATGAAATCTAATCTTCCTTATACGATGGTTGGAGGCCAAAAATTCTATGACAGAAAAGAAATTAAAGACTTATTAAGTTATTTGAGAGTAGTAGCTAATAGTAATGATGAAATTAGTTTACAACGCATAATCAATGTTCCAAAACGAGGTATAGGACCTTCATCAGTTGAGAAAATTCAACGCTATGCGAATGATAACAATATAAGTATGTTTGACGCATTGGCAGAAGTAGATTTTATTGGTCTTTCAAAAAAAGTAACTCAAGAGTGCATTAAATTTTATGAACTAATTCAAAACTTAATTAAAGAACAGGAATTTTTAGAGGTAAGTGAAATTGTTGTTGAAATATTAGATAAATCTGGGTATAGAGATATGCTTGAACGCGAACAAACACTGGAATCACGTAGTAGACTTGAAAATATAGATGAATTTATGTCAGTACCTAAAGATTATGAAGAGAATACACCATTAGAAGAACAATCCTTGATTAACTTTTTAACGGATTTATCACTAGTAGCAGACATCGATGAAGCTCAAATTGAGAGTGGCGTAACCCTTATGACAATGCACTCGGCGAAAGGTTTAGAATTTCCAATTGTATTCCTTATGGGAATGGAAGAATCGCTATTTCCACATATTCGTGCAATTAAGAGTGATGATGACCACGAAATGGAAGAAGAACGTCGGATTTGTTATGTAGCAATAACAAGAGCTGAAGAAGTTCTATATATTACGCACGCGACGTCTAGAATGTTATATGGACGCTCACAATCTAATATGCCTTCAAGATTTTTACGTGAAATCCCGGAAGAGCTATTAGAGACACCATCTAAGCAACAGCGTCAAACGATTACCCCAAAAACATCATCCAAACAACCTAAGCGTGGATTTAGTAAACGTACAACGTCTTCTAAAAAACAAGTCTCTGCTTCTGATTGGAAAATAGGAGATAAAGTTACGCACAAATCATGGGGTGAAGGCATGGTAAGTAACGTTAATGAGAAAAATGGCTCAGTTGAATTAGATATTATATTTAAATCAGAAGGACCAAAGCGCCTATTAGCTCAATTTGCCCCAATCGAGAAAAAGGAGGATTAATTTATGGACAATATCCAAAGTCGTGTGAATGAATTACATGATTTATTAAATCAATATGGTTATGAATATTATGTGCAAGATAATCCTTCAGTGCCAGATAGTGAATACGATAAATTATTAAGAGAATTAATAGATATAGAAGAGGCACATCCTGAATTTAAGTCACCTGATTCTCCTACTGTACGTGTAGGAGGAGAGGTGCAATCATCTTTCGAAAAAGTCAATCATGATACACCAATGTTAAGTTTAGGTAATGCTTTCAATGAACACGAATTACGTCGTTTTGATCAACGTATTCGTGAACAAGTCGGTAGTGTTGAATATATGTGTGAATTGAAAATTGATGGATTAGCTGTGTCCCTTAAATATGTAGAAGGTCGCTTCGTTCAAGGTTTAACTCGAGGGGATGGTACTACAGGTGAAGATATCACTGAAAATTTACGCACCATTCATGCTATTCCATTAAAGATTAATGAACCATTAAGTTTTGAAGTTCGTGGCGAAGCTTACATGCCTCGTAGTTCTTTTATAAGACTAAATGAAGAAAAAGAAAAGAATGAAGAACAACCATTCGCTAATCCACGAAACGCAGCAGCGGGATCGTTAAGGCAACTTGATCCCAAATTGGCAGCTAAACGTAAATTAAGTGTATTCTTATATAGTGTTAATGATTTCACAGATTTTGATGCAACTACTCAGAGTGGTGCGTTGGATGAATTAGATCGTTTAGGATTTAAGACAAATCATGAACGTATGCGCGTGGGTGATATTGAAGGTGTATTAGAATATATTGAGAAATGGACAAAACAACGTGAACAATTATCCTATGATATTGATGGCATCGTTATAAAAGTGAATGACATTGAACAACAAGATGAAATGGGATACACTCAGAAATCTCCAAGATGGGCGATTGCATATAAATTTCCTGCCGAAGAAGTGGTAACAACATTACAAGATATTGAGTTAAGTATTGGTAGAACAGGTGTTGTAACACCAACTGCGATTCTTGATCCTGTAAGAGTTGCTGGGACAACTGTATCTAGAGCTTCTTTACATAATGAAGATTTAATACATGAGAGAGATATCAGAATTGGGGATAGTGTAGTAGTTAAAAAAGCTGGCGATATAATTCCAGAAGTAGTGAAAAGTATTATGGAACGCCGAACTGAAGGTACATTACCGTATTCAATGCCAACACATTGTCCGAGTTGTGACCATGAGTTGGTAAGAATTGAAGGGGAAGTTGCATTACGTTGTATAAATCCAAAGTGTCAAGCTCAACTTGTAGAGGGGCTGATTCACTTTGTATCACGTCAAGCCATGAATATTGATGGCTTAGGAACTAAAATCATACAACAACTCTATCATCACAATGTGATTAAAGATGTGGCCGACATCTTCTACCTAACGGAAGACGATTTATTACCTTTAGAGCGTATGGGTTCCAAAAAAGTTGAAAATTTACTAAAAGCGATTGAAAATGCTAAAACCAATTCACTAGAGCATCTATTATTTGGTTTAGGAATACGTCATCTAGGAGTTAAAGCAAGTCAAGTTCTAGCTGAAAAATACGAAACAATGGATAGATTACTTCAAGTAACCGAAGAAGAACTTATTAGTATTCATGATATTGGAGATAAGTTAGCTCAATCTGTAGTGACATATCTAGAAAATGAAGATATTAAAGCATTAATTGAAAAATTAAAATATAAAAATGTCAATATGGTTTATAATGGAATTAAAACTTCTGATATAGAAGGACACCCTGATTTTAAAGATAAAACAATTGTTTTAACAGGTAAATTACAACAACTGACACGAAAAGAAGCATCTGCCTGGTTAGAATTACAAGGCGCAAAAGTTACAAGTAGTGTAACTAAAAAAACAGATTTAGTAATTGCTGGTGAAGATGCAGGTTCTAAATTAACTAAGGCAGAAAAGTTTGGTACTGAAATTTGGACAGAAGAGCAATTCGTGGCTAAACAAAATGAAATATCAAGTTAGAGGAGAACGGCAATGAAGCGGACCCTATTCTTAATTATAACGTCGATTGTGTTGTTAACGGCATGTGGCAATAACAATGATAATAAAAATAACCAATCTGTGAATAAACAAGAAACTAAAACTGACTCAAATAGTGTGAAAACAATAGCAACAGATAAAAACGTACAAGGTGATAATTACCGCACGATTTTGCCATTTAAAGAAAGTAAGGCCCGTGGTGTATTACAAGATAACATGGCAAATAGTTACAATGGTGACGATTTCGAAAGTGGTTTATTGACACTAAGCAAAGATGTATTTCCAACTGATGATTACCTTTATCAAGACGGACAATATCTAGATAAAGATACTCTTAATAGTTATTTAAATCCCAAATACACTAAAAAAGAAATAGATAAAATGAGTGAAAAAGAGAAAGAATCCAATAAAGCGAGTGAGAATTTAGGATTAAATCCATCACACAAAGGTGAGGATGATCCAGAAAAAATCGCAGAACAATCTCCAGCTTATTTATCTAATATTCTTGAACAAGATTTTTACGATAGTGGGGATACAAAAGGAAAAAATATTAAAGGTATGACAATTGGTTTAGCCATGAATAGTGTTTATTATTATCAGAAAGAGAAAGATGGAGAAACTTATAGCAAAGAACTTGATGATAAGGAAATTAAAAAACAAGGTAAACAAATGGCTTCAGAAATCTTAACAAGATTGAGAGCCAATGATGCTTTAAAAGATATTCCTATTCATTTTGCGATTTATAAACAATCCGATCAAAATTCAATTACACCAGGAGAATTTATTGCTAATACTACAGTTGATGATGATCAAACTAAAATTAATAAATGGAAAAAAATTGATCAAGTGTCAGCATTATTGCCATCTTCAACAGCAAAAAAATACAATGAAAATTTGAATAATAATTTTAAACAATTCAACGACAACCTACAATCTTACTTTACTAACTTCACTCAAGCAGTAGGTAAAGTTAAATTTGACGGTAAAAAACCAACACAATTAACTATAGATTTACCTATTGATTATTATAGTCAAGCTGAAACGATTGGTATTACTCAATATGTTACAGAACAAGCTAGAAAATATTTTGACAACATCGATAGCTATGAAATTCGAATTAAAGACGGAAATACACCAAGAGCCTTAATTAGTAAATCTAAAGAAGATAAAGAGCCTCAAGTTCATATTTATAATAATTAACATAAAAACTACGGATAACGCCTACAAATTGGGTTATCCGTAGTTTTTGTTTAATATTATTATTTTTCACGAACAATAGATTTAACTTTTTCAATATCTCTTTCAACAAAGTCACCTGGATGTTGAGTCAATAAACTCACTACATATGTAAAGATGACACTAACGATGAATCCTGGAATAATTTCATACATTCCGAAAATTTCATTTATACTCGCTAAAGGTTTTATCCAAGCAATCCATATAATTACAACAAGGGCACCTGCTACCATACCGCTGATAGCACCAGCTCGTGTTAGCTTTTTCCAATAAAGTGAGAATAATACTAAGGGACTGAAAGAAGCTCCAAAGCCGGCCCATGCGTTGCCAACTAAGTTAAGAATTGTATCATTTGGAGACCAAGCAATTGCAATTGCTACAATTGCCACAACTAATACCGACAATCTACCAACTAACACGAATTCTTTTTGATGTGTTTTCGCACGCTCTTCACCACGTATTAATTTATAAAAGTCTTCAGTTAATGAACTTGATGTTACTAATAGTTGTGATGAGATTGTGCTCATGATAGCTGCAAGAATGGCAGCCAATAAGAACCCGCCTACTAAAGGATGAAATAAAATTTGACTCATAATGATGAATAGTGTCTCAGGATCATCCATCTTAATATGATTATCTGGAATGAATGCGATACCAGTTAATCCTACGCCTACAGCACCAAGTAAACCTACAGTCATCCAACTTATACCTAAACGGCGAGCTTTAGGTAGCATTTTATGTGACTTAATAGACATAAATCTAACGATGATATGAGGTTGTCCAAAATAACCTAGACCCCATGCAAATAATGAAACAATACCTAGGAAGGTTGTGCCTCTAAATAAATCCATATTTGTTGGCTTCATTTCAGCAACTCGAGAAAATGTATCCCAACCATTAAGTTGTAACATTGCAACAATAGGGACCATAACCATTGCAATTAACATGATTACACCTTGGAAGAAATCAGTTATAGATACAGCTAAATATCCTCCGAAGAAAGTATAAGCGATAACGATAACTGCAACTAAAATTAATCCAAAATGATAATTTAGTCCAAACGCGCTTTCAAATAGTTTACCACCTGATACAAACCCAGAGTGCGTATATAGAGTAAAGAATATAACTATTATTAAACCAGAAATAATTTTAATAATATTTTCTTTATCGTTAAGTCGATTTTTAAAGAAATCTGGAAGGGTGATTGCATCACCTGCCACTTCAGTATAAACTCTCAACCTTGGTGCAACGACTAGATAGTTAACATATGCACCTAATGTGAGACCAATTGTTATCCATATTGCTGATAAACCAGTACTATAGACTGAACCTGGTAGCCCCATTATCATCCAGCCACTCATATCTGATGCACCTGCAGATAAAGCTGTGATGTATGGGCCGATACTACGTCCACCAAGCATATAATCACTTAAATTACCTGTAGCTTGTTTGTAGCCATAATATCCAATAATAAGTAAAATAATAAAATAAATCGCAATCATTATGTATGTTTGCCAATTGGTATTAACTTGACTAGGCAAGCTTGCTCCTAAAATAAGCATAAAGAAATACCCCCTTTTTTTATATGATGTAAAGACTTAGATGACTTATAAACATTGGTAAATTTCAATTGCATGAGTATGTAACTTTTTTAAATAATTTAGTTACATGTAATATTATACAATGTAGTGAATGGTTTAGAGAAGTATAAATTTTAATTTTTAAAAATATAAACACTTTTAAAGTAAGGTAGTAAGCGTTTACAAAATGTAAAAATATTTATTGATTTTATTATACGTAACATGCAAATTAAAGATTATAAATATTTTTGATATAAAATTTAGGTCATTATTATCGTTAAATTAATAATTGAGTTACATTATTTGTAAAGCATTTATTAATTACTTACCTATGAATTAATCATCAATAATGTCATGAAGTTATGTTGTCTCAATAAATATTTAGATTTTTAAGTGAAAATTTGATACAATTTTATGATGAATGAGTAATAAGGAGGCTTTTAATAAATGACTAAAGTTACACGTGAAGAGGTTGAACATATAGCACATTTAGCAAGACTTCAAATTTCTGAAGAAGAAACTGAAGAAATGGCTAATACACTTGAAAGTATCTTAGATTTTGCTAAACAAAATGACACAGCAGATACAGAAGGTATTGAACCAACTTATCATGTATTAGATTTACAAAATGTGTTACGTGATGATGAAGCAATCGAGGGCATTCCTCAAGAACTTGCATTAAAAAATGCTAAAGAGACAGAAAATGGTCAATTTAAAGTACCAGCTATCATGAATGAGGAGGAAGCTTAAGATGAGTATTCGTTATGAATCAGTTGAAAAATTATCAGAAATGATTAAAAACAATGAGATTAAGCCTTCAGAAGTTGTCAAAGACATCTATGATGCAATTGAAGAAACGGATTCTACTATTAAATCATTTTTAGCACTAGATAAAGATAATGCTATTAAAAAAGCAAAAGAATTAGATGAATTACAAGCAAAAGGCCAAATGGAAGGTAAATTGTTTGGTATTCCTATGGGAATTAAGGACAACATCATTACTAAAGATGTGGAAACAACATGTGCTAGTAAGATGTTAGAAGGTTTTGTTCCAATCTATGAATCTACTGTAATGAACAAACTACATGATGAAAATGCGATTCTAATCGGTAAACTAAACATGGATGAATTTGCTATGGGTGGTTCTACTGAAACATCATATTTCAAACAAACTGTTAACCCATTCGATCATACAGCTGTTCCAGGTGGTTCGTCAGGTGGTTCAGCAGCAGCAGTTGCTGCAGGTTTAGTACCATTCAGTCTAGGTTCAGATACTGGTGGTTCAATTCGACAACCAGCAGCATATTGTGGTGTAGTGGGTATGAAACCAACTTATGGGCGTGTATCACGTTTCGGTTTAGTTGCTTTTGCATCTTCATTAGACCAAATTGGTCCAATTACAAGAAATGTTAAAGATAACGCTATCGTTCTAGAGACAATTTCAGGCGTTGATAGAAATGATTCTACAAGTGCACCAGTTGAAGATGTTGACTTTACTTCAGAAATTGGTAAAGACATTAAAGGCTTAAAAGTTGCTTTACCAAAAGAATATTTAGGTGAAGGTATCAATGATGATGTTAAAGAAGCTGTTAAGAATGCAGTTGAAACACTTAAATCTCTAGGTGCAGAAGTTGATGAAGTATCACTTCCAAATACGAAATATGGTATACCATCATATTATGTTATCGCGTCATCAGAAGCATCAGCGAACTTAGCTCGCTTTGATGGTATACGTTATGGCTACCATTCAAAAGAAGCGCAATCATTAGAAGAATTATATAAAATGTCTAGATCAGAAGGATTTGGTGCTGAAGTTAAGCGTCGTATCTTCCTAGGTACATTTGCATTAAGTTCTGGTTATTATGATGCTTACTATAAAAAATCACAAAAAGTTAGAACATTAATCAAGAATGACTTTGATAAAGTTTTTGAAAACTATGATGTTGTTGTAGGTCCAACTGCACCAACTACTGCGTTTAACTTAGGTGATGAAATCGATGATCCTTTAACTATGTATGCTAATGACTTATTAACTACACCTGTTAACTTAGCTGGTTTACCAGGTATTTCTGTTCCTTGTGGGCAATCAAACGGTAGACCAATTGGCTTACAATTTATCGGTAAACCTTTTGATGAAAAGACGTTATATCGTGTGGCATATCAATATGAAACACAATTCAATTTACATGACGCATATGAAAAATTATAAGGAGTGGAAATAATGCATTTTGAAACAGTTATCGGACTTGAAGTTCACGTTGAGCTAAAAACAGACTCAAAAATGTTCTCTCCATCACCAGCACATTTTGGAGCTGAACCTAACTCAAATACAAATGTTATTGATTTAGCATATCCTGGTGTATTACCGGTTGTTAATAGACGTGCTGTAGACTGGGCTATGCGTGCATCAATGGCTTTAAATATGGATATCGCTACAAATTCTAAATTTGACCGTAAAAACTATTTCTATCCAGATAATCCTAAAGCTTATCAAATTTCTCAATTTGATCAACCAATTGGTGAAAATGGTTATATTGATATTGAAGTAGATGGTGAAACAAAACGTATTGGAATCACACGTCTTCACATGGAAGAAGATGCTGGTAAATCAACACATAAAGATGGATACTCTTTAGTAGACTTAAACCGTCAAGGTACACCATTAATTGAAATTGTATCTGAACCAGATATTAGATCTCCTAAAGAAGCTTATGCTTACTTAGAAAAATTACGTTCAATTATTCAATATACAGGTGTATCAGACTGTAAAATGGAAGAAGGCTCATTACGTTGTGATGCCAATATTTCATTACGTCCTTATGGACAAGAAGAATTTGGTACAAAAACTGAATTGAAAAACCTAAATTCATTTAACTATGTTAGAAAAGGTTTAGAGTACGAAGAAAAACGCCAAGAAGAAGAATTATTAAACGGTGGTACTATTGGACAAGAGACACGCCGTTTTGATGAATCAACTGGTAAAACAATTCTTATGCGTGTTAAAGAAGGCTCAGATGACTACCGTTACTTCCCTGAACCTGATATTGTACCTTTATACGTAGATGAAGAATGGAAAGAGCGTGTACGTCAAACAATCCCTGAATTACCAGATGAGCGTAAAGCTAAATATGTAAATGATTTAGGTTTACCTGAATACGATGCGCACGTATTAACACTTACTAAAGAGATGTCTGATTTCTTTGAAGGTGCTATTGAAAAAGGTGCAGACGTTAAGTTAACTTCAAACTGGTTAATGGGTGGCGTTAATGAATATTTAAATAAAAACCAAGTTGAGTTACAAGATACTAAATTAACACCAGAAAACCTTGCTGGTATGATTAAACTTATTGAAGATGGTACGATGAGTAGTAAAATCGCTAAAAAAGTTTTCCCAGAATTAGCTGAAAATGGTGGCGATGCTAAACAAATTATGGAAGATAAAGGTTTAGTTCAAATTTCTGATGAAGCTACTTTAACTAAATTCGTCACTGAAGCTTTAGATAATAACCCTCAATCTGTTGAAGATTATAAAAATGGTAAAGGGAAAGCAATGGGCTTCTTAGTTGGTCAAATTATGAAAGCATCTAAAGGCCAAGCTAATCCTCAAAAAGTAAACCAAATATTAAAACAAGAATTAAATAAACGTTAATTAAAGATTTAAACATAATGAATTAAAGCATCATTTAAGGTTTGTTTCCTATCATGGTTAGGGAACAAGCCTTTTAATTTTGGTGTGTGGTGTTTTTAGTTCAATTATTTTTAATGTTATAACTGCTATGATTATTTAATTGTAAATAGTGTAATAAATGTATTTTAAAGATTATTGATTTAAATACTTCCAACTCTCTTATAAATCATTTAATATAAGAATATGTATAAAAAGATGAGGGATAATTTATGAGAAAACGTGCAAGAATCATTTATAATCCAACTTCTGGAAAGGAACTTTTTAAAAGAACTTTACCAGATGTTTTAATTAAATTAGAACGTGCCGGGTATGAGACAAGTGCTTATGCAACTGAGCGTGAAGGCGATGCAACGCTTGAAGCTGAACGTGCACTTAAAAGAGATTATGATATTATTATAGCAGCTGGTGGAGATGGCACACTTAATGAAGTTGTTAATGGCATAGCTGAACAGCCCAATCGCCCTAAATTAGGTATCATCCCTATGGGGACAGTGAATGATTTCGGTAGAGCCTTGCACTTACCAAGTGATATTATGGGTGCTGTTGATGTTATTATTGATGATCACACGACTAAAGTGGATATAGGAAAAATGAATAATCGTTATTTCATCAATTTAGCAGCTGGTGGTCAATTAACTCAAGTTTCTTATGAGACGCCAAGTCGATTAAAGTCAATTGTAGGCCCCTTTGCGTATTATATTAAAGGATTTGAAATGTTACCTCAGATGAAAGCTGTAGATTTGCGTATAGAATATGATAATCAAGTTTTTCAAGGTGAGGCATTATTATTCTTATTAGGACTGACAAACTCAATGGCAGGATTTGAGAAATTAGTTCCAGATGCTAAGTTAGACGACGGGCATTTTACATTAATTATTGTAGAAAAGGCTAACCTTGCTGAACTAGGGCACATCATGACCTTAGCATCTCGCGGAGAACACATTAAGCATCCAAAGGTTATTTATGAGAAAGCTAAATCAATTAATATCTCATCCTTTACTGAAATGCAATTGAATGTAGATGGTGAATATGGTGGTAAATTACCAGCTAATTTCTTGAATTTAAAAAGACATATCGAAGTATGTACGCCAAAAGATATATATAATGAGGAATTAACTGAAGATCAACAAGTCGAAGATGGTATTATTGAAGAGAAGCCATCGAATGAAGAAATTATTAAAAACAATGAAATATCAGAGTAAATTATACAGTTGAAGAGGTTGAGCAATAATTTTGATGTCTTAGGTATGAAAAACAAAACCAAGATTAAACTACTCTAACCTCTTTTTATGTGGGGTGAAATAATGCAAACCATAATTAAAAATGAAATAAAACAAGGTAACATTGTTGATTTAACACATGAAGGGCATGGCGTCATTAAAATCGACCGTTATCCGATATTTGTGCCAAATGCGTTAATTGGTGAAGTGATTAAATATAAAATTATAAAAGTAAAGAAAAATTTTGCTATTGGTAAACTACTTCAAGTTATTAAACCAAGTGAACAACGCGTGGAACCGCCATGTAAATACTATTGGAAGTGTGGTGGTTGTCAATTGCAACACATGACATATGATGCCCAATTAGCTATGAAGCAGTCACAAGTTACCAACTTATTCCATAGAAAAGCACAATTTAGTAATACAATCATTAACAAAACTATCGGTATGAATCATCCTTGGCATTACAGAAATAAATCACAGTTGCCAATTGGTAAAGATAGAGATGGAAAAGCAATTATAGGATATTATCGACAAAGAAGTCACGATATTATCGATATGGATAGTTGCTTAATTCAAGATGATATACACCAAGATATTATGAATCACGTCAAACAATGGATTATTGATTACGATATTAGTGTTTATAATGAGTGTACAAAAAAAGGACTTTTAAGACATTTAGTTATTCGCACAGGCTATTATTCTGATGATAAGATGGTCGTTTTTGTAACAAATGGTAAAAATTTCCAGCAAGCTTCAATTTTAGTTGAAAAATTAAAAGAAACTTTTCCTAACATAGCTAGCATTAAACAAAATATTAATAATAGTCATTCCAATGTAATTATGGGGCAACAGTCTGTAACGTTATACGGCAAAGATAAGATTGCTGATCAACTTAGTGATACTACATTTAAGATAAGTGACCAATCATTCTATCAAATAAATTCTTCTCAAACTGAAAAATTATATCAAAAAGCAATAGAGTATGCGCAATTGACAGGTGAAGAAACAGTTCTTGATACATATTGCGGTATTGGTACGATAGGTTTATATATGGCGTCAGTAGCGAAACATGTTTATGGTGTTGAGGTCGTGCCGTCAGCGATTAAAGATGCACAACAAAATGCGACTTTAAATGGATTTGAAAATACAACTTTTGTCTGTGGAAAAGCAGAAGAAGTCATTATAAAATGGAAACAACAAGGTATCAAACCAGATGTTGTTATGGTAGACCCCCCGAGAAAAGGGTGCGATGAAACTTTCTTACAAACACTGCTTAAACTAAATCCTAAGCGTATTGTCTACATTTCTTGTAATCCATCTACGCAACAAAGAGATGCTCAAATATTAGATTCACAATATGAATTGCAAGAAATTACACCAGTCGATATGTTTCCTCAAACAACACATGTAGAGACAGTTGCATTATTTGAAAGAAAATCTTAAACGTAAAATTTTAATACAAATATTAAGAAATGGTTACAGAGCATTAAATCTTATAAAAAAGTTTTTTTTCTTAACATCGACTGTGTATACTATGGTTGCAAATTAACAGAGATTGGAGGTCATTATTGTGCAGAAAATTGATTTTTCTCTAAATAGAATCAACTTACCTAAATTTATGGCAACTCAATTAGTAGTGATTTTATTTATGATAGTGTTTACTTATAAATGGGCATTCATGTTTACAACCATTCATGAACAAACATTTTTAGCTAACTTATTATATGGTATTTTAGGTTTTATAGTTATTTTAGGACTACATGAACTGATTCATAGAATTTCATTTTTTATCTGTTCAAAAGGAGAACAGCCTCATTTTAAATATAAAAAAGGTTTTTTATTAGTACATATTTCCAAAAAATATTTTAATAAATGGCAATTTTGCACAATAATGCTAGCTCCAATGTTTATATTAACAGGAGTATTAATGTTTATATTCAGTATTTACGCATACTCCTCAATTATTATTATGTTAAGTATACATATTGGATATTGCTTAATTGATTTATATTTAGTAGGTATTACATTTACTAATAAATTTGAATATATACATCCATCAGATGAAGGTTTAATTATGTATCATCAAAGACCTATACAAGCTAATGACGAATTTGAATAAATTGTGAGTCTCAATATAATTATTTATGTGCACATTTCATGAGTTTTGTTGCTAGTCACATTATAATTATATTGAGGCTTATTTTATTTTGGTTTATTTTAAAAGAGGTGAGACGATGGCTGAAAGAAGGATTATTCATATAGATATGGATTACTTTTTTGCACAAGTAGAAATGCGAGATAACCCTAAATTAAAAGGTAAACCTGTAATTGTAGGTGGTAAGACAAGTACTCGTGGTGTGGTTTCTACTGCTTCTTACGAGGCTAGAAAATATGGGGTTCATTCTGCAATGCCAATGTCTCAAGCGCATAAATTATGTCCTAATGGATATTATGTAAGAGCAAGATTTGACGCTTATAGAGAAGCCTCTGCCGTGATAATGTCTATATTTAAAAGTTATACAGATATTGTAGAACCTATGTCATTGGATGAAGCGTATTTAGATATTACTCACCTTGTTAGACCTGACTTGTCTGCATCTAAAATCGCAACGTTTATTCGACGCGACATATTTGAACAAACTGGATTAACTTCTTCTGCAGGTGTATCGTATAATAAATTTTTAGCAAAATTAGCAAGTGGTATGAATAAGCCTAATGGCATGAAGGTTATCGATTATAATAATGTAAACGATATTTTAATGAATCTTGATATTGGTGACTTTCCAGGTGTGGGTAAAGCATCGAAAAAAGTCATGCATAACCATGATATATATACAGGTAAAGATTTGTATGATAAAACAGAATTTGAATTAATACGTTGGTTCGGAAAAAGAGGTCGTGGCTTATATCTTAAAGCTCGAGGAATTGATCATAGTGAAGTAAAAGCAACGAGAGTGCGTAAATCCGTGGGTACTGAACGAACATTTTCAACTGATGTGAATGATGATGAAGAAATTTTACAAAAAATACGGGAACTATCTGGCAAGACTGCAGAACGTCTATCTAAGTTACAAAAATCAGGTAGCACCGTAACAGTTAAATTAAAAACGCATCAATATGAAACATTTTCAAAACAAAGAAGTTTGAGAGAAGCAGTAAGTAGAGATATTGATATATATAATGTAGCTTATGATTTATATAATGATTTGAAGGATCCTGATGTTCCAATAAGGTTAATCGGTGTAACGGTTGGCAATTTAGAACAGTCAACATATGAGAATATGACGATTTATGATTTTATAGAAAGATAAAGGTTCATGATGACATTAGCAATTAAACTAAACCAGTAATTGCAATTCATATGGGTTAACCTTTATCTTTTAAATTTTTGCCATAAATTTGTAGCATACTTTGTAAATTGTCATAGTGTTTTAATAATCTAAACGTAATCATTGCACATGCTTTAGCATCGTTGAGTGCATCATGATGACCGCGAAAATCTAATTTATAATGTTTCATTAAATGTTTTAGTCCGTAGCGATATGCATCAATTGTACGTTTAGCAAGTTGATATGAACAGAAGTAAATCATGGAGGGTGTTTCTATATTTAACTGTTTTAAACTTTGATGAAGTACATTCATATCAAAAGCAGCATTATGAGCAACAACAGGTAATTTACCAATAAATTGCATCATATAAGGGAATACATATTCAAAACTGGGAGCATCATTCACGTCTTCAGGTGTAATACCGTGAACCTCAATATTCATCTGAGAGAAATAATCAAAAGGGTTAACTAAAGTATAAAAAGATTCCACAATCTCATTGTTAACTACTTTGACCATACCAACTGAACAGATACTTGTACGTTTACCATTTGCAGTTTCGAAGTCTAATGCTATAAAGGCATTTTCCATTTCTAACACTGTCCTTTCAAATGTTGATTCTTTTATTTTAGCTAAAAATATAAATTTATTTCCAGAATGTTGCATTCATAAAATAAAAAAAGAGTAGAAATGAATTCATTTCGAATTCATTATCCACTCCATTAATATTTATGAGTCTTGAGAATAACTAGCATTATACATTTTTGTGCATGTTAGTTACTTACAATGTACTAGGCAAGCAATAAAAATAGTTTGTCTCAATCATAATTAAACCTTGAGATAAAAGTTATTCTTCATCAAATGAACGAGCTGCTAATTCTTTTTCATATAAATATAAAGTATTGCAGTCATCACCAATACGATTTAAATAATCAATATGTGTTTCAAATGTTGATTCTTCTTCAACTTGCTCATCTAAGAACCAGTTTAAGAAAGAAATCGTAGCATAGTCTTTATCTTTTTGAGCTATTTCAGATAAATTGTAAAAACGACGAGTAACATCTTGTTCCTGTGCTAATCCATCTTTAAATGTTTCAAGGATAGATTTAAATTCAGTTTTAGGCGCTGGTATTGATTTAAATTCAGCATGTTCACCACGATCATTGATATAATCATAGATTTTTTTACCGTGGAAACGTTCTTCTTTAGCTTGTTGGATATAGAAGTTAGCGAAACCTTCATATGAAGCATCATCGCAATAAGCTGCCATTGCCATATAAGCATGAGCTGCGAAATATTCATGGTTCATTTGATCATTAAGTGCTTCTAACAAGTCTTTACTTAGCATAATTAAGTCACCTCTATTTAAGATTTTATAATTGATTTTGTCTTTGTTCATTAAAAGTATAACAAATCTATTCTCATTAGTAAATAATAATTATTATAATCTAGAATGTGACTTGTTATTTTTAATTGAGAATGTTTTTTGTTATACCCTTTACGTGTTATAATTATTCAAGTGATTTATATGAGGAGGAAGCACATGAGACAATGGACTGCAACGCACTTAGCGAAATTGGCTCGTAAGGCTAGTATCGCTGCTGGGAAAAAAGGTACAGATTTACCTGGACAAGTTGCCCGCAAAGTGGATCAAAATATATTAAGAAAATTAGCTGCACAAGTAGATGACATCGTTTTTATTAGTGGGACTAATGGTAAAACGACGACATCTAATCTTATAGGACATACATTAAAAGCAAATCGTATTGATATTATACATAATAATGAAGGTGCTAATATGGCAGCAGGTATCACATCTGCCTTTATCATGCAAAGCACTAAAAATACTAAAGTAGCGGTTATTGAAATCGATGAAGGATCTATTCCTCGAGTTTTAAAAGAAGTCACTCCATCAATGATGATATTTACTAACTTCTTCCGTGATCAAATGGATCGCTTTGGCGAAATAGATATAATGGTAAATAACATAGCTAAGTCAATTAGTAATAAAGGAATTAAATTGTTACTCAATGCAGATGATCCTTTTGTAAGTCGACTTAAAATAGCTAGTGACTCTATCGTTTATTATGGTATGAAAGCACACGCACATGAGTTTGAGCAAAGTACTATGAACGAGAGTAAGTATTGCCCAAATTGTGGCAAATTATTAGCATACCATTACATTCATTATAATCAAATCGGTCATTACCATTGTTCATGTGGATTCAAACGTGAATTACCTAAATATGAAGTTTCATCATTCACAGTATCTCCGTTCTTAGCATTAAATATAAATGAAACAACATTTAACATGAAAATTGCCGGAGACTTCAACGCTTATAATGCATTAGCTGCCTATACTGTGTTGAGAGAATTAGGGCTCAATGATGAGTCTATTCGAATTGGTTTCGAATCATATACTTCAGATAATGGTCGTATGCAATATTTTAAACTTAATCATAAAGAAGCTATGATTAATTTAGCTAAGAATCCTGCAGGTATGAATGCTAGTTTATCAGTAGGAGAACAGTTAGAAGGTAAAAAAGTATATGTCATTAGTCTAAATGATAATGCTGCTGATGGTCGTGATACTTCTTGGATTTATGATGCCGATTTCGAGAAATTAAGCGAACAAAATATTGAAACGATCATTGTTACTGGGACCCGAGCTGAAGAATTACAATTACGTCTGAAATTAGCCGAAATAAATGTTCCAATTATACTTGAAAAAGATATTTATAAAGCAACTGCAATGACAATGAATTATGAAGGTTTCACTGTAGCTATTCCTAACTACACATCTTTATCTCCAATGTTAGAACAACTTAATCGTTCATTTAAAGGAGGGCAATAAATATGAATGAATTAACCGTTTATCATTTTATGTCAGATAAATTAAATTTATATAGTGATATAGGAAATATTATTGCACTCAAACAAAGAGCAAAGAAACGTGGTATTCAATTAAATGTAGTAGAAATTAACCAAACTGAAGGTGTGACGCTTGATAATTGTGATATCTTCTTTATCGGCGGTGGCAGTGATAGAGAACAAAGTATTGCTACTAAGGAATTAAGCAAGATAAAGACTACACTTAAAGATGCTATTGAAGATGGTATGCCAGGATTAACGATTTGTGGTGGTTATCAATTTTTAGGAACAAAATATATTACGCCTGATGGAACTGAACTTGAAGGTTTAGGTATCTTAGATTTCTATACTGAATCACGAACTGAACGATTAACTGGTGATATAGTAATCGAGAGTGATACATTTGGAACGATAGTTGGCTTCGAGAATCACGGTGGTCGAACACATCATAATTTTGGTACGTTAGGACACGTTACGGTTGGTTACGGTAATAATGATGATGATAAACAAGAAGGTATTCACTATAAAAATTTATTAGGAACATATTTACATGGGCCTATCCTTCCAAAGAATCATGAACTGACTGATTATTTATTAGAAAAAGCCTGCGAACGTAAAGGTATACCTTTTGAACCTAAACAATTAGATAACACTGAAGAAGAAGCGGCTAAAAGAGTTATTATAGAAAGATCATCAAAAAAATAACAAATATAATAAGCAATTAAAAATGACGTACCGGATTTATAGAAATTTTCCAGTACGTCACTTTTTATTTGTCATTATATCTACTATCTAATAATTTATAGATTAGAAGTATTTCATAAATGACATGACTTTTGATTTGATTCTGATCAAATTCTTCTAAGCGTTTGACAGAAGATTTAAGTGTTGATGCAGATGAGAGGTGAGGCTCAAAATGATTGCTTTTGATAATATTATTGACGCTATTACTAATTTTAATAATAGCTATTTTTTCCTCAGGTGTAAAAACTAAATGTATGTGCTTAGGTAAATATATAATATTTGATAGGTGAGTAGCCAGTAATCTATCGATATAGGAACGGTTCGAAATATTTTTTAATCGTTTCCATTCATTTTCTTTATTTTTATGATAACGTAATTCGTCTTTTTGATAGCCAGTTAAAGTTTCAGTCTTGTTTATAACACCCATCAACTTATTTAAAAGATCGTTACTATGATTAGAATCAAATTTTCCTAATAATAATTCGTTACATCTTGAAGAGAACAACTCATACATTTTATATTCGGATTGCGTTAAATTATCTTCAATTTGCTGATAATATTTAGGAGGCAGAACTATAAAATTGACCAATCCTGCTGTAACCAAACCGATTAATGCAGTTAATAATCTTGAAAAAAAGTTGAATAAATAGGCGTCGTGTATGCCAGGTATCATGGCAACCGATGTTAACACCGCAACAGTAGTACCAACTTGCAGGTTTAATTTAGTACAAACTAAGATAGTAAAAAGTGCACTAAACGTATACGTTAAAGCCGATTGGTCACCAAAAATAAAAGTAAAAAGTACAGCAAATAATGCACCAATTACCGTTGCGGGCAATCTTCTATAACCTTTTTTTAATGACGCCTTTGCAGTAGGTTCGATAGTTACAATAGCAGTTAATATAGCGAAGATTGGAGTGAGATCAAGCATCAAACAAAATAGCGATGTTAAAAAGGTCGCTAGGCCAGTTTTGATTGTTCTCGCTCCTATAATTTTCTTGTACCATTTATCCATATGATAAATCCTCTCGTTGTACGAAAATAACAATTATAATTTTATCTTTTAAACAGAAATTATTTTGCGCTTCATTTTTTGTATGTTTAGTATATCAAAATTTTTTTGGTATAATAAGATGTAATCACAATTTAAAAAGGAACGGGATATTATGATTGTAAAAACAGAAGAAGAATTACAAGCCTTAAAAGAGATAGGTTACATTTGTGCTAAGGTTAGAGATACTATGCAAGAAGCTACTAAACCTGGTATTACAACTAAAGAATTAGACAATATAGCTAAAGATTTGTTTGAAGAACATGATGCTATTTCAGCACCTATTCATGATGAGAATTTCCCTGGGCAAACATGTATAAGTGTTAATGAAGAAGTAGCGCATGGCATTCCTGGCAAACGAATCATTCGTGAAGGAGATTTAGTTAATATAGATGTATCAGCTCTAAAAAATGGTTATTACGCTGATACAGGTATTTCTTTTGTTGTGGGTAAAGCAAGTGACCCACTTAAACAAAAAGTATGTGATGTTGCACTAATGGCATTTGAAAATGCAATGGCAAAAGTTAAACCTGGAACTAAATTAAGTAATATCGGTAAAGCAGTACATGCAACAGCACGTCAAAATGATTTAACTGTCATTAAAAATCTAACTGGGCATGGAGTAGGTCAATCACTACATGAGGCCCCTAACCATGTTATGAACTATTATGATCCTAAAGATAAAACTTTACTTAAAGAAGGGGTTGTAATTGCAGTAGAGCCATTTATTTCTTCTAAAGCAACTTTTGTAACAGAAGGTAAAAATGAATGGGCCTTCGAAACTAGAGATAAGAGTTTTGTCGCTCAAATCGAACATACGGTTATCGTTACTAAAGATGGACCATTATTAACTACAAAAATTGATTAATTTCATATTTAATTACTATTAATTAAAAATTCGATATATATAAATTAACCAGTAAATGAGATGACAACGCTCATTTACTGGTTTTTTTGTTTATACTAGTTAGTTTTATAAAGTTATTTACCTAATAATTTATAGACTTGTTTCTGCTGTTGTTTGCCATCTGGGTCTAGTTTGGTTTTAATTTTTGTGAAAGTTTCAGACCAATCAGACGTACGCGTTCTGATAGGTGGCTCTTTCATTTCAATTGTTTTTAAAATGACTTGCGCAACTTCATGTGAACTTTGAGAAGCATCATGGCCATAATTTTCTTTAATATCACTAATATATGAATTGTATAAGTGCGTATATTCATCTTCTTGTATGCCACCAGTTTGAGTTAAGTGTTTTATAATGTTGGGCATAAATTCAGATTGGATGCCTCCGGGTTCAATAATAGTAAATTTAATATTGAATTCAGGTTGAATATAACTTGCTAAAGATTATGTATAACCTTCAACACCAAACTTAGCGGCACAATATATTTCGTTGAAAGGTTGTCCAACTAGGCCTCCAACTGACGAAATATTGATAACACGACCTTCTCTTTGTGATCTCACGATTGGTAATACAGCTTTGCTCATTCGAATAACACCCATTAAATTTAAATTAAGTTGCCAATTTATTTCTTCATCGGTTGCTTGTTCTGTAGTTTTATTAAAGCCGGCGCCAGCATTGTTAATCAAAATGTCTATACGACCTTCTTCTTGTATAATGAATTCAACAGCAGATTTAATACTATCTAATTTAGTTACATCCAATTCTAAAATGGTTAGGTCTACATTTCTTTTAGTCGTTTCATTTTTTTAATTTATTTGTTTTTCTAAATTACGCATCGTGGCATATACTTGAAATCCTTTTTCAGCAAGCATGAGCGATGTTTCAAATCCTAGTCCTGATGAAGCGCCAGTAACTAGAGCAATAGTTTTATTCATAACATAATCTCCTTTGTGAAAGTCACTAAAGTATTAACTATTCTACGAATAATGTCAAAGAAATGAATCTATTAAGACCATCGTTGTTCAATTTTGCCAAATTTCCAAATTAAAATAGAAATGAGCCAACTGATAATAAATAAAATCACTAAAATATAACCTATATTATCAAATTGTATGTTTTCAATAAATTCCGAGAAAGAACCTTTTAATTGAAGCTTATCAACTAGTATTTGTAGTAATTCAACAGGGCCAATTAATAGTGTAGCGATAACAGATATAGCAGTAATTGTAATATTGTAATAAATTTTTCGAATAGGATTGAAGAATGCCCAATTATAAGCAGAAGTCATAAGTATACCGTCTAATGTATCTAGCAAACTCATTCCGGCAGCAAACAATATAGATAAAGATATTATACCTACGAATGAAATTGCTTGCTGTGATACACCTGAAGATAAAGTTAGCAATGAGATTTCACTAACAGTATCAAATCCTAAACCAAATAGAAAGCCTAGTGGCAAGACATGCCAACTATGACTAATAAATTTAAAGTATGGTCCGACCATAAGAGAAACAAAGCCACGTGTATCTAATAAATCATTTAACTTCTCATCATTAATTTTGTCTTTGCGAAACTTAAAAATAAAGTTATTAAAGAAATTAATATCATCAGATTTAATATATCTATGATAATTAAAAATGTTCCTGAAACGAGAGTGACAATAATTCCACCAATTTCTTGAAAGTGGGGTAATGCATCTTTAGCCTATTTAATTGAAATGCCTAAAAAGACAGCCATAAAAAAGACTACTGTAGAATGTCCAATTGAGAAGTAGAAACCTACACCTACTGGATTACGTTATTGTTGGATTAATTTACGCACAGTATTATCAATAGCAGCTATATTGTCTGCATCAAAAGCGTATCGAAGACCTAATAATGTATAGGCAAGTAATCTCATACCTAGTAGTAAATGATTAGTATTTGCTAAATAGAGGAGGCCAAAACCCAGAATGTGAAGTGAAATCACAATAAGTACATAAGGAAGTCAATTAAGACGATGTGTGTTAATCATTGATGTTACCTTCTTGCAAAAATAAATATAATTAATCATACACCTGTTTAAGTTGAAAATAAAATATGAGGTATAACTTACATGAATTTTATATAAAATCTATAGAAATAATAAACATCGTACTAAAGTATGAGAGTAAGATGGTCCTAGAGCCTATATGAGTTTAAGTCATTTTAAACTATAATTGAGCTTAATCAAGGACGAGGTGGTTCTATGAATTATATGGACTTATATTTACAACACTTTCTTAAAGTAGTTATTAAACGAAACATTAATGATTACAAAATCAGTTTAGATCAAAAATTAAAGAGTATTGAAAATTACATTGAATATTTAAAAGAAAAGAAAACGCAAATGAATAAGTTGATTGACAGTTTAACTGCAACATTAGAAAATAAATATATTGATATTACTAATACGTATAATATTAAACATGCACAAGAAATTAATAATTATGAAATTGAAGGTCTTAAAAGACAGCTTGATCTATTTGAAGCCTATTGTGCAAAAATTGAAGCGGATATTCATCGTTGCTCTAAAGAAAAGATCACAACACAAGGCCAATGTGACATTATTGAACAAATGAGTGTAGTAGCTTAATTGAAAGGAATAGGAGGCGACACATTGACTCGAAAATATATATCGACAGAGTTATTAATCGTATTTACGGCATTAATGATTATTGCCAATTTTTATTACATCTTTTTTGAGAAAATAGGCTATCTATTTGTATTACTTTTGGGATGTATATTAGTTTATGTAGGCTACCTTTACTTTCATAAAGTAAGGGGTCTCTTAGCGTTTTGGATAGGTGCATTGCTTATAGCATTTACTTTATTGTCGAATAAATATACCATCATAATATTATTTGTCTTTCTAGTTATCGTAATCATTAGATATCTCATTTTTAAGTTTAAACCTTTAAAAGTGATTGCTTCAGAAGATGAAGTTACATCACCTCAATTTATTAAACAAAAGTGGTTTGGAGAGCAGCGCACACCAGTATATGTTTATAAATGGGAAGATGTACAAATTCAACATGGTGTTGGTGATATACACATTGATATGACAAAAGCTGCAAATATTAAAGAGAATAATACAATAGTAGTGAGACATATTTTAGGGAAAATTCAGTTAGTGGTACCATTGAATTATAATATTAATTTACACATGGCTGCTCTATATGGAAATGCTTATTTAAATGGCCAATCGTATAAAGTTGAAAATAATCATATCCAAGTTGAAGAGAAGCCTAAAGAAGAGAATTATAATGTCAATGTTTATGTTTCAACATTCATAGGAGATGTTGAGGTGATTTATCGATGAACCACTACTTAAGAACTATCGGTTCAATGCTTATACTAGTTTATAGCATGTTAACCGCGTTCTTATTTATAGATAAAGTATTTGTTAATATTATCTATTTCCAAGGTATGTTTTATACTCAAATTTTTGGGATACCTGTTTTTCTATTTTTAAATTTAGTCCTCATTTTACTTTGTATTATTGTAGGTTCAATTCTCGCATATAAAATTAATCAACAAAATCAGTGGATTAAGTCGCAAATTGAACATGCCATTGAAGGAGAAACAGTAGGTATTAATGATCAAAACATTGAGCTTTATAACGAAACCATAGACCTTTATCAAACATTAGTTCCGCTAAATCAAGAGTTGCACCGTTTACGAATGAAAACACAAAACTTAACTAATGAAAATTACAATATGAATGATGTCAAAGTTAAGAAAATCATTGAGGATGAACGACAGAGATTAGCTCGCGAGTTACACGACTCTGTAAGTCAACAACTTTTTGCAGCAAGTATGATGTTATCTGCAATAAAAGAAACAAAGTTAGAGGCACCGCTTGATCAACAAATACCAGTTTTAGAGAAAATGGTTCAGGAGTCTCAACTTGAAATGCGCGCATTATTACTTCATTTAAGACCTTTAGGGCTAAAAGACAAATCACTAGGTGAAGGTATCAAAGATTTAGTTATTGATTTGCAAAAGAAAGTTCCTATGAAAGTCATACACGATATTCAAGATTTCAAGGTGCCTAAAGGTATAGAAGATCATTTATTTAGAATTACACAAGAGGCTATATCAAATACGTTAAGACATTCAAATGGAACTAAAGTCACAGTGGAATTATTTAACCAACAAGATTATCTATTACTTCGAATTCAAGATAATGGTAAAGGATTCAATGTTGACGAGAAATTAGAGCAAAGTTATGGATTAAAAAATATGAGAGAACGCGCATTAGAAATTGGTGCGACATTCCATATTGTATCGTTACCGGATTCTGGAACGAGAATAGAAGTTAAAGCACCGTTAAATAGGGAGGATGATAATAATGACGATTAAAGTTTTGTTCGTTGATGACCATGAAATGGTTAGAATTGGGATATCAAGTTATCTATCAACACAATCTGACATTGAGATAGTTGGAGAAGGGGAATCTGGTAAAGATGCCATTGCAAAAGCTCATGAATTAAAACCTGATTTAATTCTTATGGATTTATTAATGGATGACATGGATGGCGTTGAAGCAACTACTCAAATCAAAAAAGATTTGCCACATATTAAAGTTGTAATGTTAACTAGTTTTATTGAAGATAAAGAGGTATATAGAGCATTAGATGCTGGTGTAGATAGCTATATTTTAAAAACGACTAGTGCTAGTGATATAGCCGACGCAGTACGCAAAACTTATAATGGTGAATCTGTATTTGAACCTGAAGTTTTAGTTAAGATGCGTAACAGGATGAAGAAACGTGCAGAATTATATGAAATGCTGACTGAGCGTGAAATGGAAATTTTATTATTAATTGCAAAAGGGTATTCAAATCAAGAAATAGCGAGTGCTTCTCATATTACAATTAAAACCGTTAAAACTCATGTAAGCAATATATTGAGTAAATTAGAAGTACAAGATAGAACACAAGCCGTAATTTATGCATTCCAACATAATTTGATTCAATAAAAAAGGTTGAGGCGATAAACCGTTGCCTCAACCTTTTATTAATTTAATTAGTATTTAAACACTTATTTTTTATTATCATCGTCATTATTAGTAAATTTATCTTTAATTTTCTCAGTTAATGAAGCATCTTCTTCTTGTTTATCTTTTGGATCTTTATCGACTTTATAGTCTTCATCTTTGCCAGTAGCTGTATGTTTATATTCATAAGTAGTATCTTCATTATAGTGATTCTGGTTATTATCATCATGGTCGAGCGCTGCTTCTTCAGGAGTTTGTCCTTTAATAACATGTCTCTGATGGATGATTGCATTAATTTCAGCACCAATAATAATGATAAAACTTGTTAAATATAACCAAATTAATAAGATAATAATACCTGCGATACTGCCATAAGTCTTAGAGTAGTTTCCAAAATTTGAAATGTAGAAACCAAATGCGAAAGACCCAAGTAACCAGATAACTGATGTAAATATAGCTCCTGGTAATACTGATTTTAGTTTAGTTTTAACATTTGGAGCTACTGAGTATAGAATTGTAAATAGAATCAAAATAATAATTAATGGTAATACAACTCTAATTAAACTAAAGATCCATTTAACTTGACTATCTAATCCAAGAGGACCGAATAAGAAATGAGCAATAACTGACCCCATAGTAGGTAATGCCATGGCAAGTAAAAATACGACGCCTAACACAATTGTGAAAATAACACTTAGTAACTTTAAAAGAATACCATTTCTATTATCTTCAACATTATAAGCTACATTGAATGAATTCATAATTGCAGTCATACCATTTGAAGCTGACCAAATTGCTAAGATTAACCCGATAGAAAGTAAACCGCCACTAGAATTTTTAGTGACATCGCTAATTACATCTTTAATAAGACTCGATGTGTCAGCAGGTGCATTACTTAATAAACCGGTGATTTGGCTTTGATCTAAGTTAAATAATGGTAACAATGTTAATAGGAAAATTAACATTGGGAACATAGCTAATACAAAATGATAAGTCATTTGTGCTGCTAAGCCTGAAGCGTCATCTTTGCCTATTCGATAAATTAAATAAGAAAGAAAATTAGAATTTTTTGTATACTTAGCTGGTTTGTTTAACCGTGAAACGAAAAAGACTTGATTCTCTTTTTTTGGTTCTTTAGATTGAAATTCTTGAGGCTCTACATATGTACGATCAACATTAATTTTATCTTGATTCTTCTCTTGCTCGTCTTTAATAGAGTTAAGATACTTCGAGTTTGATTTATTTTCTTTTGACATAACAATCTCCTTTGCTTTAACCACATACATTAATTTAAATAGTAAAATAAGCGGGACAGAAACCTGTTATATAATAAAGATTTCATTGTCCCGCCTTACTATGAGTGAAAAACAAAAATAATATTTTACTTATCACTTTCAGTTAGTTTTTATTTTAACTAAAGTTATAAAAGAGATTTAGCTAAAATAAACAATCAATTATTGACCAATGCGGTTATTCTTACGTTCAACGAAAGTATCTTTAGCATCTTTAATTGATTTTTCTAATTCTGGGTTATTGCGACGAATTTCCTCAATTGTATCTTTCCAATATAAAACTTCGTCTTTAATAGAATTGAATTTAGAAGGTTTGCGTGTACGATTACCTTCTTTAACATCTTTTACAGATTGAACTAAAGCGTTACGTGTTGATTTGTCAGCTAAAGTAGCAGCACCACCAACAATAGCGCCAATTAAAATACCAGGAATTAATTTGTTTTCCATTTTATTTACCCCTCTTTCAAATTTGCATCTTTGACGATGAAATCAATTAGATTGTCACAAGATGATTGTACCATTTCATATACACCTTCAAAATTATTAGTGTAATAAGGATCTGGCACATCACTCTCTTCCATGTTACTAAATTCGAGCAATTTGAACAATTTTCCTTTTATATTAGGATTGATGTTTTGGATGTTATCAACATTGCTCTGATCCATAGCAATAATATAATCAAAATCATCACTTGATTCAAATAACTCACTAATCATACCATCAAAAGGTATATTATGGCGATTAAGAATATCTTGAGTACCTTCATGAGGAGGTTCTCCAAGGTTCCATTTACCTGTTCCTCTTGAGTAAACGTTAACGCCTGAAATGTTTCTATCTATCAAACGTTGACGCATGATTGCTTCAGCCATAGGAGAGCGACATATGTTTCCTAGACATACAAATGCTACATCTACCATATTCTATTCCCCCTAATTAATCCTATATAAACCATTTTATATTTATTTTAAAATTTTATAAAGGCATAATAATACTATATCCGATAAAAGTTTGTTAAATTATCATACTTTGATAGAATATTGTATTAAAGAGGTGATAACGTGAGTCAAAATAATAATGAAACAATGATTGCAGATATTAGAAAAAAATTAAATATTGTTAATCAAGGTTTGTTAAATCCGGCTAAATTTAAAAATGCCAATCAGCATGATATAGAAGAAATTCATAATTTTGTTATGTCTAAAGATTCTTTTTCACCAAGCGAAGTTACAGCAATTGCTGATGAGTTGGGGAACTTACGTCAAGATTAGGGAGGATGATGATATGACTTCATTAAGTTATAACAAGAAATTACAACAGTATGCAGAATTATTAGTTAAAATAGGTATGAATATACAACCTAAACAACCTGTTTTTATTAGATCTTCAGTTGATGCCATCGATTTAACACGTTTAATTGTTGAAGAATCATATAAAGCTGGAGCTTCAGACGTAAAAGTAAATTATTCAGATTCTAAATTAAATAGACTTAAATTTGAGTATGAATCAGTAGATTACTTTGAAAATCATGCAGTTAAATCGTATGAAGTAGATGAACGAATGGATTATGCTAATCGTGGCGCTGCAAATTTAGCTTTACTTAGTGGTGATCCAAACTTGCTAAATGGTATAGACCCTGAAAAACTCAAAGCCAATCAAATGAGTTATAGTCAAGCATTCAAAGGATATATGGAAGGAAGTCAAAAGAATAAGTTTCCATGGGTTGTTGCTGCTTTTCCTTCTAAAGATTGGGCTAGACGTGTTTATCCAGATTTAGATGAAGAAATTGCATTAGAGAAGTTTATTGATGAAGTGTTTGATATCGTAAGAATTGACGGGAACGATCCTATTGAAAATTGGAAAAAACATATAGAAAACTTAAGTGTACATGCTAAATTGATGCAAGAAAAAAATTATAAAGCGTTACATTATCAATCCGAAGGGACAGACTTAGTTGTAGGACTTCCTAAAGGACATATTTGGGAAGATGCTACGAGCTATGTTAATGGCAATCAACAAGCTTTTATAGCTAATTTACCAACTGAAGAAGTTTTTACAGCACCTGATCGTAACAACGTTAATGGATATGTAACAAACAAACTACCATTAAGTTATAATGGTACAATCATCGATGGCTTTACATTAACGTTTAAAGATGGACAAATCGTAGATTTCAAAGCGGATAAAGGCGAAGATGTGCTTAGAGATTTGATCAATACTGATGAGGGTTCTAAGCGACTAGGAGAAGTCGCTTTAGTACCTGATGATTCTCCAATTTCAAATCGTAATACTATTTTCTACAACACGTTATTTGATGAAAACGCATCATGTCATTTAGCCATTGGTTCGGCATATGGCTTTAATGTTGAAGGTGGTACTGAAATGACGACTGAAGAAAAAATTGCCAGTGGTCTTAATGATTCAAATGTCCATGTTGACTTCATGATAGGAAGTGCAGATTTAACGATTTATGGAATTAAACAGGATGACACTAAAGAATTAGTGTTTAAAAACGGCAATTGGGCTCAATAAAAATAGAAATTAAAATAAAAGGGGTATAACGCATGTCAAATTCTCAAGGTATTCGTAAATCAATGTCTGAATCAAAAAGTTATAAAGCTAAACAAGTATTTCCTCAAGACACCAATCATCACCATACAATGTTTGGTGGTTCATTGATGGCTAACATAGATGAAATTGCAGCCATTACTGCAATGAAACATGCTAATGCCCAAGTAGTTACAGCATCAACTGATTCTGTAGATTTTTTAAGACCAATCAAAACAGGAGATATTACTTCTTATGAAGCGATGGTTAGTTATGCAGGTACAAGTTCAATGGAAGTTTGTGTTCAAATAATTATTGAGGATGTATTAAATAAAGAAAAACATTTAGCAGCCTTAAGTTTCTTAACTTTTGTTGCATTAGATGATAATGGTAAGCCAGTCCAAGTACCAGATGTCTATCCAGAATCAAAAGTTGAAAAATGGTTCTATGAAAGTGCGCCTAAGCGTGTACAACGTAGAAAAGATAGAAGAGAAGAAAGTAAAAATACTATTGAATTTTTATCAAATGCACAACATATTGAAGAATTATAAATCACGGACAAGTTAAACGTTGTAACTAGTATATTATAATTCTCATAAAACAGAACTAAGCACCACATAAAATTATTCTAAAACTCACTTTATGTGGTGCTTATTTTATAGATATGTGTGAATTATTGATGCTTAACTAAAAATATTTTCTGTGTGCATTTCTATTTCTTTCTGTTTGAAATCAGTGTTTGGATAATACATGTTTTTCACTAATACATTAGGGCCTAAACAATGAAATGCCTCACAATGACAATTTAAAGATTTTGCTAAATCTGAAGTGAGCCATTTATTAAATACATCAGTCAATTTGTCTGTTTTTATATTTGAGATGGTACCATTTTCATCTCCAAAGTCTGTTACAATGACATCTCCGCTAAACACATTTACATTTAAGCGACTTCGTCCATCTGGATCATTTCGTGTTGTCACATTTTTTGCATCTCTTAAGCGTTGTAATAGTGCTTGATCATTTTCGTCATTAATACATGGATAGATAGGTAACGTACCAAACAGCATCCATACATTCTCATCTCGAATATCTAATAAATGATGAATTGCTTGTTTCATTTCTTTTAGAGAAAGAACATTTAATTGACTTGCGAAATCTGCTGGGTACATAGGATGAACTTCATGACGACTGCATTTCATATCATTAACGATTTCTTTATGAATTTTATCTAAGTAAGGTAAAGTACTCTGATTTAACATCGTTTCAGCTGAAACAAACATACCTTGACTTGATAGGGTACTCGCATTATCTAACATCTGTTCATATAATTTTAATTTTGCTTTTAAAGGTGGTTGTTTTTTCATGGCGCCAAAGCCAACATCAGTAAATTCTTGTATAGTTCCCCAATTATGTGAAATGTGCATAACATCTATGTATTCCGCGATATCTAAATAACGATCTTGAGGCAACGTTAAATTAGAATTCATTTGAACATAAATACCTCGATCTTTCGCGTATTTTAATAAGGGTTTAACGATATTTTTAATTGATTTCTTTGAGAACATTGGTTCTCCACCCGTGATTGACATTGTTCTTAATTGAGGTATTTCATCTAAACGACGATAAATAATATCCATAGGTAATGCATCCGGATCTTTTGTTTGTAATGTATAACCAACTGCACAATGGCTACATCTCATATTACATAGCGTTGTGGTTGTAAATTCTATATTACTCAACGTCAACTGTCCGTAATCTTCAATATCGTTATAAGCTTCCCAAGGATCATTTGAAATTGAAATGGGTTTTTTCTGATTTGTCATCCACATATTTATTACTCCTAAACTAAAAAAATTCCTCTATTCGTTGCAAAAGTACAGTAAACATTATTAAGATTATATCCCTTTTTGTCAAATTCTGTTAGGATAAAATTAACGTATTGTTAAATAAACTCATATAAAAAAGGAGAAACATTTATGAATGAACAACAAACAATGGAACAAATTAAAACGAGATTATCAAAATTTTTAGAAGATATTGATCATGTTAATCCTGATGAAGTAAGTGTTGAAGACATTGATGAATGGATTGGGTTACTAGATCAATTAGAAGAAAAAGTAAAACAAGTGTCTAACTAAATAATAACCGGTTAAGTTCAACTATGTTTAATATCCTTCTATTTCGTCTATATAATAAATATAATTCGAACAAGAAAGGTGATTAGTACATGACTAAAAAAGTAGCAATTATTTTATCAAATGAATTTGAAGATATTGAATTAACTAGCCCTAAAGAAGCAATTGAAGAAGCTGGTTTTGAAACAGAAATCATTGGTGATACTGCAAATGCTGAAGTAGTAGGTAAGCATGGTGAAAAAGTTACTGTAGACGTAAGTATTGCTGATGCTAAACCAGAAGATTATGATGGACTTCTAATACCAGGTGGATTCTCACCAGACCATCTTCGCGGAGATGCAGAAGGTCGATATGGTACGTTTGCTAAATACTTCACTAAAAATGATGTTCCAGCATTTGCAATTTGTCATGGACCTCAAATTTTAATTGATACTGATGATTTAAATGGACGTACGCTAACAGCTGTACTTAATGTACGTAAAGATTTATCAAATGCTGGTGCAAACGTAGTAGATGAATCAGTTGTAGTTGATAAAAATATTGTAACTAGTCGTACACCAGATGACTTAGACGATTTTAACAGAGAAATTGTTAAACAACTTCAAGCATAAATCTTGTTGATGTAAAGCTTGAATATTATTCGATATAATCTTATACGTCAATTTTACAAATTCGCAATATTTAATGAACCGAGAAGAGACTTTAATATGTCTCTTCTCGGTTCTTTTTTTATTCAAAAATTTAGTTATAGTAATTTAATGACTTAACTTCAGATATTGGTCTCATAGTCATATATTCTCATACACCTTGGGACCGATTTTTCGCTTTAAGTATGGCTTATTATAAGAACTACTGTTAAACTCTCAAATATAGAGTGAGTTTAAGTAAAGGAGCTACCGCATGAAAAGAAGCCAAAGAATGAACAACTCGCCTGAGAGACATTCACAATACCGTAATGAACCACATTACAATACGTATTATCAACCTGTAGGTAAACCACCTAAAAAGAAAAAGAGTAAACGCATATTTTTACGTCTGTTTATTATATTTATCATCATATTTGCATTGTTTATCGGATTAATGTATTACTTATCTTCTAGAGCAAATGTTGATGACCTTAAAACTATTGAAAATAAAAGCAGTTATGTATCTGCAGACAATATGCCTGATTATGTAAAAGGTGCATTTATTTCAATGGAAGATGAACGTTTTTATAAACACCACGGTTTTGATGTAAAAGGTACAACACGAGCATTGTTTTCAACGATAGGGGATAGAGATGTTCAAGGTGGAAGTACAATTACGCAACAAACTGTGAAAAATTATTATTATGATAATGAACGTTCTTTCACTAGAAAATTAAAAGAATTGTTTGTAGCACATAAAGTAGAACAACAATATAGTAAAAATGAAATATTGAGCTTCTATTTAAATAACATTTATTACGGTAGCGATCAATATACAATCGAAAGTGCCGCCAATTACTATTTTGGTACGTCAGTAAATAAAATTAGTGATAGTATGTCTCAAATTACAGTATTACAAAGTGCGATATTAGCTAGTAAGGTCAATGCACCTAGTGTTTATGATATAAGTAATATGTCTGATAACTTTAAAAATAGAATTAAAACAAACCTTGAAAAAATGAAACAACAAGAATATATATCTGATAGCCAATATCAAGAGGCATTAAGTCAACTAAATAACTATTGAATTGTTTTGCATGCGTATATACAAAATTCGTAATTATAATTTAGTCTTCATAAAGTAGTCATAATATAAATGAACTTTATGAGGACTTTTTATATAGGTAAAACATTTTGTGTAATGCGATAAGTGATATAAAATAATGTTTGTTAGAATATTTTAAACTGAATGAATTAAAAGAGAACATATTTAGAAGTTAAGGTGGTGGGTATATGACTAAAATTACGAAAATAGAAGTACAAAAGAATAACAAAGAGCGATTTAATTTATTCTTGGATGAAGTATTTGAAATGGGAATAGATATCGATACACTTGTAAAGTTTAATTTAAAAAAAGGTCAAATTCTTGAGCCATCAGATATGGAGAATATTCAAAAGTATGAGCATTATCGTTTAGGTATTAATATGGCAATTCAATACTTATCATATAAAAAAAGAACTGAAAAAGAAGTGCGACAACACTTGCAACAAAATGAAATAAGTGACATAGCAATCCAACAAGTTATAGATTATTGTTACAAAGAATCGTATATTAACCATGAAGATTATGCTGAAAGCTTAAAGAATACCATGATAAACACTACTGACAAAGGTCCTGAAATTTATAGACAGAAATTATATCAAGTTGGAATTGAACCTAATATTATAAATACATATGTTCCGATTTACGAAGAAGAGCAATCATTTGAAGCGGTAATTGAAGTTGCCAAAAAAGTTATGAAAACTAAAAAAGGCCCTGAAATTAAAATACGTCAAAAGGTACTTCAAAGTCTGATTCAAAAAGGATATTCTATGGATGTTGCACAACAGGCAATAGCTGAATTAAATTTTGAACAAGATGAAAATATATTAGATGATTTATTGCAAAAAGATCTTGAAAAAGTATATACAAAACAAAGGCGTAAGTATGACGGACAACAATTAGTAATGAAGACGATAGAGTCACTTATGAGAAAAGGATATAAATATGATAAAATTAAATTAAAATTAGAAGAAAGTGGTATTTCTGATGAATGATAAAAAGCTAAGTGAAATGTCTGAGCAAGAATTAAGACATGAAATACAAACATATAAAGAAAAAATGCGTAAAGCTGAAATGAATGGCATCATGAATGAGTACGATGTATATCAAAGTAAAGTCATCATTGCTGAAAGTTACTTAGTCGATCGTACTAAGGTAGTGCTTGGTAGAATGTATAAACTTAATGATGGAAGCGACCAATACTTCAAAGTCGAACGATTAAAAGGTGTATTTGCATGGGGATATAGAATTAATAGTAAGACTCCTGAAGAAGGATTGCCACTCGCTTTATTAAAAATTTAGAAGGATGTAACATGAATGGGAAGTTCAATAGTCTTAAAAATGCTCAATGTCACGCATTATTATAGAAGTAAGAAAAATAGAAAGTGGTATTTACCATTTGGTTATGCCGCAGAAGACATAGAATTAAACAATATTTCACTACATATATATCAAGGTGAGGCTTTAGCTATTATTGGCGAGCCAGGGGCTTCTAAAACTTTATTAGGTAGGATAATGGCTGGTGACATTAAACCTGATAGAGGTAAAATTAATAAATCGGTCTCTACTTATTATGGTGATATAAAAGACAAACATTTAATACATATAACAGTGCGACAATATGTAAAAGAAATTCAAAGATTATTTTCTTACGAAACAACATCGCACAGTGTTGATCAAATTATCAAATTTGCACATTTAGATGATAAGTCTACGTTTAATATAAATATGCTTAGTCACTCTGATTTTGCACAATTAATCTTAAGCATTGCACGTGTATGTCGAAAAGAATTGATTATTTTTAACCATATCATTGAACATCTTGATGAAGACTTTTTAGAGAAAGCAAAACAATTATCGAAAGACTATGTTAACGATAATAATTCGTTAGTATTCATCGATAATGATCTTGAAAAAGTTGAAAAAGTAAGTAATTATGTAGCATGGATTTCACATGGGCAAGTGAGGATGGAAGGTTCACTAAATCAAGTTTTACCTGTGTTTAAAGAACATGAGCAAGATCGAATGAGTATAGGAAATGATGAAGAACAGCAAAATTTTGATTTAGATTGGAAAGAAAGTCGTAGCCGACTCCCTGAAATGAGCTATAACTTTAAAAGAGTAGAAAGATATAGACATGCGAAAGTTCCTGATTTTGTCGTGAGGTTTTGGACAATTTTGATTGCAAGCTTGATTTGTTTGGCCATCGTTGGAGCATTAGTCATTAACAACATTGGGCGCTTTGATGTTCCTATAATTGAAGCTCAAAAGAAAGTTGAAAATAAAGACCCATTTGAGGAAAAATTGGCATATGGAATCGTATTAGACGACTCGATAACGTTAAATGGTGATTCTAATACAAAAGTTCCTAAATACGCATTTTTAACAATAACAGGTGAAAATTCAAAAAAATATCGTGTTAATATCGATAATCAAGATTATGTTGTAGAAAAACATAAACTACAATATTTTAACCCAGCAGCTTTATATGAGTCGCATTCATTTAAAAAATTATCTCCATATATGAAATCAAATTATAGTAATTTTGTAGATTATTATAATAGCCATTTACATAAAAAACATGATCGAGTTAAAAAATCACTTGTTCCCGATAAGGATTCTAGATATGTTGTAGGAGTAACGCAACAACCAGTAGAAATGTTATTTAATGATCAAGACAAATTAACAGGATTTGTTTTTCCAATAATTAATAAAGATGAATTTAAAGATAAATATCATATTAATCAAGATATATGGATTGTTAAGTCAGGTGATGGATATTTTATCGCAGATATGAAAAATAGTAAGTGGATATACATTGAATTGTAGGTGTAAAAATGATAGATAACATTTTATTATATATAAAACTTTTCCCATCACTAATAAAGTTTACTAAGCAACGTATAATAGATACTTGGAAATGGTTTGCAATTCTCTTAATTGTTGAACTTGTCTTAGTATTAATAGCACTAATTATGCTGTCGTTTATCGAGATTGAAGATCTTAGTAAAGCTAGGTGGTTATATAGAATTTTTGCTATGATTACATTTGCTACAATGTTTGCGACAATTTTTAAATCTTTTAAAGAGTATAGTCAAGATTATTTAATAACTAAGTCGTTCCAATCAACACCATTGATAACTACAGTTGCGAACACACTTATCGGAAGTTCTATTTGTTGTATATTATCAATTATTACTTTATTGTTTAAACCAGTGAATTTCGATGCATCTTTCATTGCATTTATTGTATTTTATATAATGATGATTCTATTTATAATATTCATATCTGTTACTTTAGGATTGTTAGATATTATATATAAAAATATGACTATGATATTCTTGTTAGCTGTAGTTATAAACTTTTTTATAGTGCCTATTATTTTTATTCCTTCTGCAAATGAGAATTTAATGATTCAATTGTTAAAGTTAAATCCTCTGTTTTATTTAATTGATGGATTAGCGACTTCTACGATTTATGGTGAAGTGAATATGTATAATATTTCATATCATATCTATTTCATTTTAATAATAGTAACGATTGGAGCAATTAATTTTATGCTTATGAGATATGTAGCACATTCAAAATATAAATACTCCTCTAATATAATTTCGACAAAAAAATAAATAAAAGAGTGAATCAGAATCATAGTGTCGTTTATGGTTCTGGTTCACTCTTTTTAAAATTTAATTAGAATATAATTTTTTTTGTAATTTTTCTTCAGTGAAAACCCATCCTATATATGAGTGATCTATATTGTTATCATTATCGACATGTGCTATTGCTGCAAAACTATAGTGCCCTTTATTTAAATAGCGTAAATCTATTAGACGAACTTCTGTAGTATCGTCATCTAGCTTACGAGTTTGCCATCGATAAATTGATGAGAAGTTCAGAAATGTTCTAATGTCTTTATTACTTTTAATCTGCCAGAGTAAAGTGTCTGGAGAAAATTTTTGTCGTTTAACTTTATCACTAAAGACAACATATCGACCAAATGCTCTTCCAACATAATCATGTTCTTCAGTTTGAATAGCAACGCGCCATTCCATGAATTTCATCGTAGGTGCCACAAATATTTTAACAGGATTATGTTGTGCTTTTATCTGGCTTAATGCTTGCTTTTTAATGATACTCTGCATTTTGAAACGAATAATATAATAAATGATGAGCATACCAATAATTGGAAAGAATACTATGAATGGATGTACACCGAATAACCAAACGACAATCCCTACACAAAGTATAATAAATATGATTGGATCGAATGTATTAATAACACTTAATTGAATCCACTTGTTTGTGAGTGGACGCAAAGCTTGAGTACCATAAGAATTAAATATATCAACAAACACATGTAAAAATACTGCTAACTGTGCCCATAACCATATATGCGTTGTATCTACTCCTGGGAATAAAACATAAATAATAAATGTGATTAGTATAGGCCACAAAATTGTAAATGGTATAGAATGAGTGATACCACGATGGTGTGAAATATATGTGGCGTTATTTTTCAATTTTAAAACGGTGTCACCATCTGGAATTAACGATCCGGCAATTAAGGTTGTAGCAGTAGCTGCCATAGTATTTGCCATAGCTGGATCTTGACTAGCTAGAGCAGTTAATCCAACACCTATTGCTATATGCGTGGCTGTATCCATAACGTTCACTCTTTTCATGTTAATTTAATATATATTATAATCTAAAAATTGAAATAACGAAATTAAGAAACTTATTAAAAAACTATTAGTTTGCTATAAACCGATTAGATGAAATAAATAATGAGATTGGAAAGGATGTAAATATGTTAAATGAATCTACATTTAAAAAGAATTTAATACAGTGGTTTAATGAAAATCAAAGAGAAATGCCTTGGCGTGAGACTTCTAATCCATATTATATTTGGTTGAGTGAGGTTATGCTTCAACAAACACAAGTTAAAACCGTTATTGACTACTATCATAAGTTTATTAGCCGTTTTCCAACCATAGAAGACTTGAGTCAGGCAAATGAAGATGAAGTGCTTAAATATTGGGAAGGTTTAGGTTATTATAGCCGTGCACGTAACTTTCATACTGCTGTAAAAGAAGTGGCATATGAATACAATGGCGTTGTTCCTTCAACACCAGATCAATTTGGAAAACTTAAAGGCGTTGGTCCATATACACAAGCAGCTGTATTGAGTATAGCGTTTAATAAACCTTTAGCAACCGTTGATGGTAATGTCTTTCGAGTGTGGTCTAGATTAAATAATGATCAAAGAGATATTAAATTGCAATCAACACGAAAGGCATATGAAAAAGAATTACAGCCCTATGTTTATCATCATTCTGGTACTTTCAATCAAGCAATGATGGAATTAGGCGCATTAGTTTGCACACCTAAGAATCCGTTGTGCTTATTCTGTCCTGTTCAAGACAATTGCAGTGCTTTTAAAGAAGGGACTGTGTTAAATCTACCAGTAAAAACTAAAAATATAAAGAAGAAAACGATTCAGCAACATGTGTTTTTAGTTAGAAATGCAAAAGGGGAATATTTAATTGAGCAACGACAAGAGCGATTGTTAAATGGTATGTGGCAATTTCCCATGTTTGAAGCACCAAATGCATTGGAACAATTAGAGAATAAATTAGGAATGTCACTATCGATAGCTGAGGAAATAGTATTTAAACTTAAACATCAATTCACTCATATGACTTGGGATATTAGTGTATATAGTGTAATTGAGACAGTATCTCTTTCCAAAAAAATGATGGAAGACTATAAACTTGAGTGGATGAATTTAAATCGCCGTGATGAATATACATTACCTGTATCAATGGATAAAATATATAAATATATAAATGGTTGAAAACATAAATTTATAGGTGATTTTTGGAGGCTATATTAAAAATAGTAACGCATTTTTAAAGACTTAATTAAAATTATGATATAATCTAAAGTGCGAAAATTACTAAAAGGGTGGTGTGGAGTATGGTAAAAGAATCCATACCTAAAGAAGGCGAAAATATAAAAATTCAAAGTTACAAACACGATGGTAATATTCATCGAGTATGGTCTGAAACGACGATTTTAAAAGGAACAGATCATGTTATTATCGGTGGAAATGATCATACTTTAGTTACTGAAAGTGATGGTCGCACGTGGATTACTCGAGAACCGGCAATCGTTTATTTTCACTCAGAATTCTGGTTTAACGTTATTTGTATGTTTAGAGAAGATGGCATTTATTACTATTGTAATCTTTCATCACCATTCGTTTGTGATGAAGAAGCTTTGAAATATATTGATTATGATTTAGACATTAAAGTTTATCCTAATGGTAAATATCATCTGCTAGATGAAGATGAGTATGAACAACACATGAATCAGATGAATTATCCACACGATATCGATGTTATTTTACGCCGTAATGTAGATATTTTACAGCAGTGGATAGAACAAAAGAAAGGTCCGTTCGCCCCTGATTTTATAAAAGTTTGGAAAGAGCGTTACAAAAAAATTCGAAATTACTAAGCATAAAAGATGTAATTGCTACATATATGTTTTATAGTACTTGAGTAATAATAAGCAGAGGTTGAATTTACTTTAAAGTTGCAAAAGGAGATGCTTGCAATTGAAAGTTTCAACCTCTATTAATTTTCTAAAAAAATTGAATTGAAAATTATAGGGGGGACTAGTATGATACGACGCTATTTAGAATTTGTTAAACCTTACAAATATCGTATAATAGCGACGATAATTATCGGGATTATAAAATTCGGCATTCCTATGTTAATTCCTTTACTTATCAAATATGCAATTGATGGCGTAATTAATAATAGTGCACTTTCTACGAATGAAAAATTTCAACATTTAAGTGTAGCTATCGGCATAGCTTTATTTATATTCTTAATTGTGAGACCACCAATCGAATACTTACGTCAATATTTTGCGCAATGGACAAGTAACAAGATTTTATATGATATTCGAAAACAATTATATAATCATTTGCAAGCTTTAAGTGCTAGATTTTATGCGAACAATCAGGTAGGGCAAGTTATTTCAAGAGTGATAAATGATGTAGAACAAACTAAAGATTTTATTTTAACCGGTTTAATGAACATATGGTTAGATTGTATAACAATTGTCATTGCACTATCCATTATGTTTTTCCTAGATGTTAAGTTAACTTTCGCAGCTATATTCATCTTCCCATTCTATATTTTGACAGTGTATTTCTTCTTCGGTCGTTTAAGAAAATTGACTCGTAAACGTTCGCAAGCTTTAGCTGAAGTACAGGGCTTTTTACATGAACGTGTACAAGGTATGTCTGTCATTAAAAGTTTTGCGATAGAAGATAATGAAGCTAAAAACTTTGATCATAAAAACCAACACTTCTTAAATCGAGCATTTCAACATACGTCATGGAATGCTTACTCATTTGCAGCAATTAATACTGTGACAGATTTAGGACCAATTATCGTCATTGGATTCGGTGCCTATTTAGCCATAAATGGTTCAATTACTGTTGGTACACTTGCTGCATTTGTAGGATACTTGGAACAATTATTCGGACCACTGAGAAGATTGGTTTCTTCTTTTACGACACTAACTCAAAGTTTTGCATCAATGGATAGGGTGTTCCAATTGATGGATGAAGATTACGATATAAAAAATGGTATTGGCGCTCAACCTATTGAAATTAAACAAGGGCATATTGAGTTGAAGAATGTAAGTTTTAAATACAATGAAGATGAATCGACTATACTAAAAGATATAAATCTTAATATTAATAAAGGTGAAACAGTAGCTTTTGTAGGTATGAGTGGTGGTGGTAAGTCAACCTTAATTAACTTGATACCTCGCTTCTATGATGTATCTGAAGGTGAAATATTAATAGATGATCATAATGTTAAAGACTTTCTTACTGGTAGTTTAAGAAATCAAATTGGTCTAGTCCAACAAGATAATATTCTTTTCTCAGATACAGTGAGAGAAAATATCTTACTAGGTCGCCCAGATGCTACTGAGGAAGAAGTTATTGAAGCGGCTAAAATGGCAAATGCGCATGAATTTATAATGAATCTTCATGATGGCTATGATACTGAAGTAGGGGAGCGAGGCGTTAAATTATCTGGTGGTCAAAAACAACGTCTTTCAATTGCAAGAATCTTTTTAAATAATCCACCAATTTTAATTTTAGATGAAGCCACATCAGCATTAGATTTAGAAAGTGAAGCAATTATACAAGAAGCATTAGATGTATTAAGTAAAGACAGAACTACACTCATTGTTGCACATAGACTATCAACAATTACACATGCAGATAAAATAATTGTAATGCAAAATGGTGAAATAGTAGAAACAGGAACGCACAAAGAGTTGATTGAAAAACAAGGTGCTTATGAGCATTTATATAGCATACAAAATTTATAGTAAAAAATGAGCCTGTGGCATAATTCAATGCCTCAGGCTTCGAATATATATTGGCAGTAGTTGACTGGTTAAAATGCACTTGTAACAATCTTTTTTAATTCTACTCAACCTTGCCGGAGTGGTCGGGGGTCAGCAAAGAGAATTTCATAAAGAAAATTTTACAAGCTTCGTAACCCCTTTTTTTGTTATAAATCAAAATCCTCATCAGCAATATCTATATCAGTGTCATTGCGGTGATAAGTGAAGAAACTTAATCTTAATCGATCTAAATGTTCTAAATAATAACGATATTCTTCTATTGTAGCAATAATTTGCATGATATTTGAATATGAATATTCCACTTGATAAGGGTTTTGAATTAACTGTTGTTGAAAAGCATCCATTAGGTCTTTCTTTTGAGGATTCATGATTTGATTATCAAAATGTTCCACATTGTAACGAGCTTTTTTCGACAAGCTTTTTAAAATTTGTTCGTGGTAGGCTGTTAATGAATCTAATTCTAATTTTATCTGGAAAATTAAATTGTAATTTAGATTGTGAAGATCATTCTGATATCTAGCCATACGATTTAGTACTTCATAAGCTTGTCTTGTAGTGCCTACAACTTCTTTAAATAAAATTTTCTTTCTATTTTGTTGGAAGGCAGCCTTTCTAGTTAATGCTTTTTCTTCATTATAGTAATTAAAAATCTGTTCAAGTTTTGATATACGTGATTCAATTTGTTCTCCATCTTCTTTAATCTGATGATAGTCAGATGCGTCATTTAATACGAGTTTAAACCAAATGAAAATATCAGAAGCAATATTCACTGAGTTGTGATATATCTTAGTTTCAAATTTGGGTGGTAAAAATATTAAGTTAACTACAGAAGCGCTGACAACACCAATCATTACTAGTATAAATCTAAAAGCTGCAGTGACATAGAATGACCCAGTATGTTGTCCCATTATAATAAGCGCTGTTACGCCAGCTAATGTAGCAACATGAGCTAAATTTAATTTATATAATATAGCAATTAATAAAATGACAGTAACACCCATAATAACGATATTTTTTCCAAATATTGTTACCATTATGACTGCTAATAAAGCACCAATGACATTACCTGTAGCTTGTTCTGAAATAGTTTTAATAGAACGGTAGATATTAGGTTGCATAGCAACAATTGCACTAATTCCTGCTACAGATTTTAAACCGACATTATCAGGTAAGAAAGACGCTATAAACAAAGCAAGAATAATTGCAATACCAGTCTTTAGTATACGAGCTCCTAGCCTCAACTATAACGCTCCTTTAAATATATTTTTATAATAATATTTTAAACTAGTATACACTTGAAGACTGAATAGATACAAGTTTTTGTTTTGATTAATTAAAAACCTACAATAAAGGCAACGTTATAATTCACGCTCCTTTATTGTAGGTTAAAAATTTGCTATTTCATTTGACTAAACGCATAATCAGCAGCTTTAAGTGTCTCATCAATGTCTTCTTCAGTATGCTCTGTAGTTAAGAACCATGCTTCAAATTTTGATGGAGCTAAATTAATACCTTGGTTCAACATTAATTTAAAGAACTTAGCAAATGCTTCTCCATCTGAATTCTCAACTTGCTCATAATGTGTGATTTTTTCATCTGTGAAGTAAAGTGTTAAAGAGCCATATACTCTATTAATAGTTGCTGTAATATTATATTTATCAATTAGCTCTAATAGACCATCTTCAAGTCGTTTTCCTAATTGATCTAATCTTTCATAAACACCTTTTTGTTCTAGTACTTCTAGTAATGCGATACCTGCTCTCATAGAAAGTGGATTACCTGCCATCGTTCCAGCTTGGTAAGCCGGACCTAATGGGGCAACGTGTTCCATGATATCTTGTCGGCCACCATAGCCACCAATTGGAAGGCCACCCCCAATTATTTTTCCGAATGCAGTTAAGTCTGGATATACATTTAATAGATCTTGGGCTGCACCATAGTGGAAGCGGAATGCAGTAATAACTTCATCATAAATCACCAATGCACCATAATCGTGAGTAATTTCATTAACTTTTTCCAAGAAACCTGGTTGTGGTTCAACCATACCAAAATTACCAACAATTGGCTCAACTAGCACAGCAGCTACTTCTTCTCCCCAATGTTTCATAGCTTCTTTATATGATTCAATATCATTAAACGGTACTGTAATTACTTCTTTAGCGACACTTTCTGGAACACCTGCAGAGTCAGGAGATCCTAATTGTGATGGACCACTACCAGCAGCTACTAATACTAAATCGGAATGACCGTGATAGGAACCTGAAAATTTAATAATTTTATTTCTCTTGGTATAAGCTCTAGCAACACGAATCGTTGTCATAACTGCTTCAGTTCCAGAGTTTACGAACCGTATTTTTTCAAGTGACGGAATAGCTTCTCGCAATTTTTTACTAAATTCAATTTCTAATTCTGTTGGCGTGCCATAAAGTACACCTTTAGCTGCTTGATCTTGAATAGCTTTAGTTATATGAGGATGAGCATGACCTGTGATAATAGGACCATATGCTTGTAAATAATCAATAAATTTATTGCCATCAACATCATACAAGTATGCGCCGTGTCCTTCGCGCATTACAACAGGAGCACCTCCACCAACCGCTTTATAAGAGCGTGATGGTGAATTAACGCCACCCAAAATATATTCATTTGACAATTGTTGTAGACGTTCACTCTCAGTGAATTTCATCTTATTTCAACCTCTCTTATTTTAATTTTATTCCTTATTATCGTATCATATAATTAATATAATTAAGAAATAGGTGATATGGTGCTCAAAAAAGGTCAAAAATTTCCAGAATTTAAATTAGAAAATCAGAATGGTGAATGGATTACTAATGAGACAATAAAAGGAAGTAAAACAATTATTTATTTTTATCCACGTGATAATACTCCAACTTGTACAACAGAAGCATGTGACTTTAGAGACAACTTAGAACAATTTAATGACTTGAATGTTCAAATATATGGAGTTAGTGGTGATACTAAGAAAAAACATCAAAATTTTATTGCAAAACATAATCTTAATTTTGATTTATTAGTTGATGAGGATTTTCAATTATCTAAAGCAACAGGTGTCTATCAATTGAAAAAATCATTTGGTAAAGAATCAATGGGTATTGTTCGCACAACATTTATTATTGATGAGGATGGCGTTATTATCGATGTCATTGAAAAGGTTAAAGTAAAAACACAAATTGAAGAACTAAATCAAATTTTGGGGTGAAATCAATGAAAATAGTTAGTTTAAAGCGATTAGGAGAAATAGAAGCTTCACTTATAAACAACTATCCAGATTTAGAATTTTACTTTTTCAAGAATGCAATGGATATACCGACAGAACTTAAAAATGAATTAGAGATATTGATTGGCTATGATAGTGGCGTTGATAAGAACTTTATTAATGCTTGTCCAAACTTAAAATGGATCTCCTGGTATGCTACCGGTGTTAATAATCTACCATTAGAAGTTATTAAAGAAAAAAATATTATTTTAACTAATACTAGGGGAATACAGGCTAAACAAGTTTCAGAATTTGTTTTATCCTTCATACTTGATGACTATAAGAAAATGCGCACATCATATGTTAATCAAGTAAATAAAGTGTATGATTCTAAACTAACCGGTAAACGATTGAGCGATGAAAAAGTATTAATACTAGGAACAGGATCGTTAGCTCAACAAACCGTCAAATTACTCAAACCGTTTGAATTGGAAATAATCGGTATAAGTAAATCCGGTCATCATAAAGATGGTTTCGATAATATTTATACAATAGAAGATTTAGAATCACATTTAAATAAAGCTGATATTATTATTAATACATTACCTGAAACTCAAGAAACATATCATTTATTGTCAGAGAGACACTTCGAAATTATGAATGATACATGTTTATTTATTAATGTAGGTAGAGGAACAATTGTTGAGGAAAAAATACTCATAAAAGTTTTAAGCCATAACTTAATTCGCCATGCATATTTAGATGTATTTGAAAATGAACCATTAGATGAAAATAATGAATTATATAAATTAGATAATGTGACTATTACAGCGCATATAACAGGAAATGACAAAAATATAAAAAGTGATGCTACAAAACTATTTGAGAGGAATTTGGAAGATTTTCTCAATAAAAATGATGTAATTGAGAATAGAGTCGATTTATATAAAGGTTATTAACGGAAATCGTTCGTACTTATTGACATCACACTTTGGAAACAGTTATATTAATATCAAGTAATAATTATTATTAAGTAGAAAGTGGTGAATCATATGAGTGCAGAATTAGAGTCTATTAATCATGAGTTAGAAGAGTCAATTGCAGCCCTAAGAAGAGCTGGTGTAAGAATCACACCACAACGTCAAGCCATCATTCGTTATCTCATTGCATCTCATTCACATCCAACTGCGGATGAAATTTATCAAGCACTTTCACCTGATTTTCCAAATATTAGTGTTGCGACTATATATAATAATTTAAGAGTGTTTAAAAGTATTGGCATAGTTAAAGAGTTAACATATGGAGATGCATCAAGTCGATTTGATTTTAATACTCATAATCATTATCACGTTATCTGTGAGAAATGTGGCAAGATTGTAGACTTTCATTATCCTCAACTTGATGAAGTTGAACAACTTGCACAGCACATCACAGGGTTCGACGTAACACATCACCGTATGGAAATATATGGTATTTGTAAAGAATGCAAAGATAAAGAAGAATAGAAGTAATAGAAGCAATGGTACTAAACCATTGCTTTTTTTATTAAACTAGCTATAAGTGAAAAATAGACACACCTTAAATGTTTTATTAAGCACGAAAATCATATACATTAGTATTTATAATAGATCCATCGACAAAATAATGCTAAAAATTATGTAAATTATACTCTTAATTCAAAACAATACATTAGAGGTGAAAATTTAGCCATTATTATCTTGCAAAAATGATTGACGTTCCTTTGCAAACTTGCTATTATATAAAAGTCGTCAAAAACGAATGTAAACTTTCTTGTTTCAGAAATTAATTTCATTAAATTAATGTTAAGAAAGTGTAATTTTGACTATTGAAAAACTTCGCAAGACAATATAAGATATTATTTGTTGAAATAATCAATTAAGTTTTGAACAGAAGAATTTTTAAATAAAATAAAATATAAAAAAGTTCTTGACATGATATAAAGATTATTGATATAATTAATAAATGTAATTACTTTAAATGAACATTGAAAACTGAATGACAATAAGTCAACGTTAATTCCAAAACAGTAACTTAAATGTTACAAACATTATTTAGTATTATGAGCTAATCAAACATCATAAA